>DATCCQ010000113.1:0-8487 GCA_036511185.1 Gaiellaceae bacterium | reverse complement strand
CAGCCTCGTGCGATCGTTCTCGCTACCGTTCCGCCGCCCCGTGGGTGGGTGGGGGGTGGTGGGTGGGCAAAGGCGCCCGTACCCCGAGAAGCCCGAAGAACAGAAGCCCAAGAGGCCCAGCCTTGAGAAGTTTCCTTCCCGGCTGGGGCTCGACGGCCGAGGTCTGGGCGCCATTCGCGAAAGCCGATGACCGCCTGGGCGGCGAGATCGAAGCCGGCGACGAGGTTGTCGCCTGGTCGCTCGGGGCGATGTGGGCGCTCAAAGCGGCGACGCGGCTAGAGCTCGTGTCGCTGACGCTGGTCGGGGCGAGCGGGCAGTTCGTGCGCCGAGGCGCCTACCGGCACGGCTGGCCCGAACGGACGCTCGAGCGCATGCGCGAGCGCCTGAGCGAAAACGCGGACGCCGTTTTGGACGAGTTCTGGGCGCTGGCGCTGGCGCCGGGCGAAGACGTTCCGCCCCCGCCGCGCGAAGAAGACGCCGCCAAGCTCGATCTGGGGCTAGCCTATCTCGCCGATTACTCCATGCTCGAGCGCGCCTCCCAGATCTCCTGCCCGGTCCGACTGCTGCACGGCGGCCGCGATCGCCTCTGTCCGCTCGGCGCCGCCGAGCTGCTCGCCGAGGCTCTCCCGAACGCCGAGCTGACCGTCTGGCCCGAGGCGGGGCACGCCCCCTTTCTGACCCAACCCGACCGCTTCCTCGCATGGCTCTGACCCTCACACTCGATAAGGAAGCAATCCAGCGTCGTTTCGAGCGCGCCGCCGACGCCTACGACATCTTCAGCGTCGTCCAGCGCGGGATGGCCAAGCGCCTGGTCGAGAGAATCGAGCGCGAGCCTTCCTCGATCCTCGATCTTGGCTGCGGAACCGGCTACCTGACCGAACTGCTCAGCAAGCGCTTCCCACAGGCCCAGATCGTGGCGGTGGATTTCGCGCCGGCGATGATCGAGCGGGCGAGAAAGCGCGTTCCGGGCGCCCGCTTTCTGATCTGCGACATTGAAGAGCTCGAGCCCGAGCCCGGAAGCTACGACCTGATCGCCTCCAATGCCACCGTCCAGTGGTTGACGGAGCCCGAGCAAACCCTGGCCCGTCTCGTCGACTCGCTCTCCGCAGCGGGCGAGATGCAGCTGGCGACCTTCGGCCCGCGCACCTTCTGGGAGCTCGACCAGGTGCTGGGCGAGCTCGGCTGCGAGCGGGGCCTCGATCTGCCCCCGGCCCAAAAATGGGAAACGCTCCTCGCCGGGGCCGGTATCTCTCGGATCCGCGCCCATTCGTGCGAGGAGCGTTTCTCTTACCCGGACTGTGCAGCCTTTTTACGATCTGTCAAGTCCTCGGGCGCGGGATATGCCCCACACGTTCTGGCGCCTGGGGCGCTCGCTGAGGGTATGCGGCGCTACGACAAAACGTTCTCAAACGGCTCCGGCGTCAACGTGACCTACGAGATCGTGACGCTCTCGGCCGAGCGCTCGGGCTAGCCCGAGACGCTCCCCGCAACAAGCTGCGCGACCTCGGTCGGCGTGGTGCCGACCTCGATGCCGCGCGCCTCGAGCGCTTCCTTCTTGGCCTGGGCCGTGCCGGCGGAGCCGGAGATGATCGCGCCGGCGTGCCCCATCGTCTTGCCGGGCGGGGCGGTGAAACCGGCGATGTAGGCGAAGACGGGCTTCGACATCTGCTCGCTTACGAACTGGGCCGCCCGCTCCTCCTCGTCGCCGCCGATCTCGCCGACCAATACAACGATCTCGGTCTCGGGATCGGCCTCGAAGCGGCTCAGGATGTCAATGAAAGAGGAGCCGACGATCGCGTCTCCGCCAATGCCGATCACGGTGGTGTTTCCCAGCCCGAGCTGGGCCAGCTCGTAGCCGATCTGGTAGGTGAGCGTGCCCGAGCGGCTGGCCAGGCCGACGGAGCCCTCGGCGAAGATCTCGGCCGGGATGATGCCCACGTTGGCCTTGCCCGGCGAGATCACGCCCGGGCAGTTGGGGCCGATCAGGGTCACGCCGCGATCGCGCGCGTACTGGTAGAGCCTGAGCATCTCGTGCACCGGGATGCCCTCAGTGATGCAGACGACGCTCTCCAAACCGGCGTCGATCGCCTCGTAGAGCGCGTCGGCGGCGAAGCGGGCGGGCACGAAGGTGGCAGCCGTATTGGCGCCCGTCTCGTCCACGGCCTCGCGCACGGTGTTGAAGACGGGAATCCCCTCGACGTCCTCGCCGCCGTGCCCGGGCGCGGCGCCGGCGACGACCTGGGTGCCGTAAGCGCGGTTGCGCAGGGCGTGGAAGGAGCCCTCGCGTCCGGTCAGGTTCTGGACGACGAGGCGGGTGGAGTTGTCGACGATGATCGCCACTAGCTTGTTTTCGCTCCCTTGAGCAGGAAGACGGTGCTCAGATAGTCGTCGCCGTCCAGGCGATGAGAGAGCAGCTCGCGCGTGCGCTCAGCGGTCTCGCCAGTGCAGTCGCAGCGCTCGAGCCAGGCGCTGAACGACGTGTGCCGCTCGATCACCTCGCTCGCCGCGACCTCGAGCCCGGCGGCGGCGAAAAGCGCGCTCCACTCATCAAGCGTGTAGGTGCGCACATGTGAAGGATCGCGCAGCCTCTCGCCCTCCTCCACCCGCTCGTCCACGAAGAGGAGGTCTTCGAGCAGGACGACGCCCCTCGTCACCCGCGCCATCTCGGCCAGGGCGGCCTCGACATCGCTGTAGTGGTGGGCGGCGATGCGGCTGCCGACCAGGTCGAAGGAGGCTGACGGGAAGGGAAGCTCCTCGGCGCTACAGATCAGGTCCGGATGCATGCCGGCCGAGGGATCGGCGGTGGTGACGGCAAAGCCGGCTTCGCGCAGGCGCCTGGCCAGGTGCCCGCCGCCGGAGCCGACGTCGAGCGCCGTCTTGCCCGCGCCCGGCCCGGCCCATTCGACCAGTAGATCCAGATCCGGCCCGGCCGAGTGCGGCGCGCTGTCTCGATAAGCCTGCGCCCGCTCGTTCCAAGGATTGGCTTGCTTCACGCTTTCCTCCCTAACCCGCCAGCTCCACGGCGCGTTTGGCCGCCTCGAGCATCGTCGGCTCGGGGTACAGATTCGCCGTCTTGGCCTCGGCTAGCAGGCGCCGGCCCTCCTCGGCGTTGGTGCCGTCGAAGCGCACCACGATCGGCTGGGCGATCGAAATCGTCTCCAGCGCCTGCAGGATCCCGCGCGCCACCTCGTCGCAGCGGGTGATGCCGCCAAAGATGTTGAAGAAGATGGTCCGCACTTGCGGGTCGGCACTGATCACCTCGAGCGCATCGACAACGCCCTGCGCACCGCCGCCGCCGCCGAGATCGCAGAAGTTGGCCGGGCGACCGCCGGCCAGCGCGACTAGGTCGAGGGTGGACATGACCAGCCCGGCGCCGTTACCGAGCACGCCGATCTCCCCGTCCAGCTTGACGTAGGTGACGCCCTTCTCGCGCGCGGCGCGCTCCTCGACCGGCACCGCCTCGGGATCGCGCATCGCCGCAATCTCCTCGTGGCGGAAGAGCGCGTTATCGTCGACCGAGACCTTGGCATCGAGCGCCAGCAGATCGCCCGACTTGGTCACGACCAGCGGGTTGATCTCGCAGAGGGTCGCGTCGCAGCCCGTGAAGACCTCGTAGAGCTGCCCGCAGAGGCGCTCGATCTGGTGCCGCTCGTTTGCGTCCGCGATAGCGGCCCCGAAGGTCAGCGCGCGCCCGTGCCAGGGATGGAAGCCCTCGAGCGGATCGACGTGCAGTTTGACGAGCGCCTCGGGATTCGTGGCCGCCACCTGCTCGATCTCCACCCCACCCTCGGTCGTGAACATGAAAAGCGGTTTCTTGGCGCCGCGATCGAGCGTGAGCGAGAGGTAGTACTCGCGGGCTATCTCCGAGGCGCTCTCGATCCAGAGCCGGCGCACCGTGTGCCCCTTGATCTCCAGGCCGAGGATGGCGGCGGCGTGGACTTCGGCCTCCTCGGGGCTCTTGGCCACCTTGACGCCGCCCGCCTTGCCGCGCCCGCCCACGTGCACCTGCGCCTTCACGACCACCGAGCCGCCGAGCTCCTCGGCGGCGGCGCGCGCTTCGGCAGGCGTCTGCGCCAGCCTTCCCTCACCGGTCGGAAGGCCGTACTGGCGGAAAAGCTCCTTGCCCTGGTACTCGTAGAGATCCATCCCGTGCAGGAGTCTAAAGACCATTCCGTTAGGAACGCGCGGTTGAGGTGATCGGGGTCGCATCGGGCGCGCGCGGCCTGACCGAAGGGCTCTCTGGTCACCGCCGGAGCGCGGGTCTTTCGTTGAGCAGACTCCGGGACACGTATCCTCCCGCCATGAGCTTCGCCGATCAGCTCACCGTAGCCCGCATCGCAGCGACGCCGTTCGTGCTCGCGCTACTCGTCTGGGACTTCCCGCATCACTACTACGTAGCCGCGATCGTCTTCGCAGTGGCCATGACCACCGACTGGTTCGACGGCCGCGTGGCGCGCTCAAGTGGTCGCTCCTCGGCGCTCGGCACGCTGCTCGACCCGATCGCCGACAAGGTGCTGGTGCTCTCGACGATGATCGCCCTGGTCGAGTACGGGATCTTTCCCGGCTGGCTGGTGGCCTTGATCGTGGCGCGCGAGTTCCTGGTCTCTGGCCTGCGCCTGGCGGCGATCGAGCGCGGCGTAGTGATGCAGGCGCGCGAGCTCGGCAAGCTCAAGACCTGGTCGCAGGCGATCGCCGTCGGGCTGGGCGGGCTGCAGATTGCGGGTGCCTGGTCGGTCGACATCGCGCTCTGGGCCGGGGTTGTGGCGCTGATCATGACCTGGCTCTCGGGGCTCGACTACGCGCGCGTGGCGCCCGGGATCCTGCGCGGGGCCAAGAGCGCACCCCCGAGTTAGCGGCGGCGTCGGAACACGAGCTGGCGTCCGAAGCCTCGGGACGAGCGCCAACTTCTCCTATCATCGACGCATGAGGGAGACCGACGGGGACGCCGCGGCCCGGCTCAGCCTGGAGACGCGGCTGGCGGGATTGCGCCAGCCCGCTCTCGATCGCGCGACCATCTGGCCCTACAGCGAGGGCGAGCTCGGCCCCTTCGCCTATCAGCGCTACGACCATCCGCTCGCGGCCGAGGTCGAGCGCGTACTCGGCGAGCTCGAGGGCGGCCGGGCCTTGCTCTTCTCCTGCGGCATGGCTGCGATCGCGGGTATTGTGCTCGCCTTCTGCAAGCCGGGCGACGCCGTTGCTGTTCCCCTCGGCGCTTACGTCTCGACCAGTCACCTAATCTCGGACGAGCTCTCGCGCTTCGGCCTGCGCCTGCTCGAGTTCGACCAGACCGGCCCGCCGCCCGAAGATGCCGCGCTCGTCTGGCTCGAGCCCTGCGCCAACCCGATGCTCAGCTTCCCCGACCTCGACGACTCGATCGCCCGGGCGCATGAGCATGGCGCCCGCGTCGCGGTCGACGCGACGATGCTGACGCCGGTCTTGTTGCGCCCGCTCGAGCACGGCGCCGACTTCTCGGTACACAGCGCCACCAAGTTGCTCGGCGGCCACCACGACCTAGTGCTCGGAGTCGCCAGCTGCGCCCACGACGAGGACGCCGAGCACCTGTTCCAGGTGCGCCGGCTGGTGGGGCTGATCGGCTCGCCCGATCCCGCCTGGTTGCTCCTGCGCAGCCTGAAGACGCTGCCGCTGCGAGTGGAGCGCAGCTCGGCGACCGCGCTGGAGCTGGCGCGACGGCTGCAGGAGCATCCGGCCGTCGAGAGCGTGAACTACCCCGGCTTGGACGACGAGGTGGCGGCGAGGTACGTGAGCGCTTTCGGTCCGCTCGTTTCCTTCGTCGTGCGCGGCGGCGCGGTGGCGGCCGAGAGGCTGGAGCGCTCCTGCAAGCTGATCGAGAACGCAACCAGCTTCGGCGGCGCGCGCAGCACGATCGAGTCGCGCTCGCGCTGGGAGGGAGAGCGCGTACCGCCCGGCCTACTCAGATTGAGCGCCGGACTCGAGGATCCCGCTGACCTCTGGCGCGATCTCGAGCGGGCTCTGGCCTCGCTCTAGCGGCAACTGACAGCCGTTCAGGCCATGGCCGCCGCGACCGACATGGCGGGCGCGGCTCACAGAACGCCGTCTTCGGGTCTCTTGACTTTTCTCACCGCCGAAAGTCGTCATGCCTCCCGCAGGGAGGCGGACTTTTGGCGGAAACG
The DNA here is from genome assembly GCA_036511185.1 of Gaiellaceae bacterium. Lineage (GTDB taxonomy): Bacteria > Actinomycetota > Thermoleophilia > Gaiellales > Gaiellaceae > Fen-549. Next base: position 2,335 of record DATCCQ010000113.1, on the reverse strand, counting down.
GAGCGACCGACATGGCGGGCGCGGCTCACAAAACGCCATCCCCCGAATCCTGCGTTTCTCACCGACGAAAGTCGTCATGCCCTCCGCAGGAGGGCGGACTTTCGTCGGTAATAGCCGGAGGTCGGACTCGAACCGACGACCTAGCGCTTACAAGGCGCTTGCTCTACCAGCTGAGCTACTCCGGCGACGCCGGATAGAGACTAGCGCCGCGACGGCGCTCGCATCGCAGATCGGTCTGCTAGTAGCTACTGCAGAACTTCACGTGTGCGCTGATGGGCGATGATCTTGCGCTTGACGCGCTGCAGGGCGTTGTCGATCGTCTTGGTGTCGCAGCCCAGCTCGTCGGCCATTTGGTCGTAGGACGAGCCCTCGAGGTAGAGCCGAAGCGAATCGGACTCCAGTTGCGAGAGGCCCGAGCCAAGGCAGAAGACCAGGCTCTGCAGCTCCTCGGTCGAGACGACACAGACGGAGGGATCGTCCACTCCGGGGCCTGGCAGGGCGTCTCCGAGCGTGCACTCGCTGTCGGAGTCCTGGCCGGCGGGGGTCTGGCTGAAGGAGACATAGGTGTTGAGCGGCGTGTGCTTGAAGCGGGTGGCGGTCTTGATCGCGGTGATGATCTGGCGCGTCACGCAGAGCTCGGCGAAGGAGCGGAAAGAGGTCTCCTTGTCGGGGCGGAAATCGCGCACGGCCTTGTAAAGACCGATCCGTCCTTCCTGGACTAGGTCCTCCGATTCGCCGCCGGCGAGGAAGTAGGAACTGGACTTGAGGCGCACGAAACCGTCGTAGCGGCGCAGCAAGGAGTCCAGCGCCGCCGAGGAGCCGTTGCGGGCCTTGAGAACGAGTTGCAGGTCCTCGAGCTCTCTCTGCGCTCGCTGAGGCTGGTACTTGTAGCCTTCGCGTCTTGCAGGTTGTGCCGCCATATTCCCTCGATCCCTGTTCCCTTGCCGCTTTCAGCAGGACATATCCAATTTGATGCGCCCGACCTTAGCAGTGGTCCCACTGAAATACAAGTCTTTTGCGGTGGACCCGAAAACCGGACCACTTTGCACTGGACCCGTCCGTTAGCGAACGTGTGTTCGCTTTCGGTAATTCACCGCTTCCATTTCCACTTCCGTTACGCGACCAGTCGGGCGGCGAATTACCTGCGACTACTCCTCGCCGCGGCGCAGGCGCTCGAGCTTGGCGCGGGTCTTCGGGTCGAGACGTTCTTCGATTGCCATGCGCGGCGTCGGCGGCAGCTTGGTCTCGCCCAGCTCCTGCATGAAGATCTGCGAGGAGCGCTTGTCCACTTCCTTGCCGCTGGTCTCGCGGACGGTTAGATCCGAGGAAACGAGGCAGACGCGCTCGTGATCGCGCAGCTCGGCGGCCAGGCGCTCGAGCGCGAAGTCGGCCACCTCGGCGAAGCGCACCTCGAGCGGGCCGAGCGTGTGCTTTACACCGAAACCGTCGAAGACGACGATGCCGCGAGCGCCGCGCAGAGCGACGAAGCTGGCCAGCTTGTCCTCCAGCTCGCGTGGATCGGCGAACTTGCCCGCGTAAAGGAGGTTGTGACCGTCGAAGAGGTAGAAGGTCGGCTCGGGAGCGTTATGCCGCGACTCTCCCTCCCCCATGCCTGGCTCCCGTTTACGCGCCACGTTGCCTCCGCGCCTCGTAGAGCATAAGAGCGGCGGCCACGCCGACGTTAAGCGACTCGACCTCGCCGATCAAGGGAATCGCCAGCGCGTCGTCGCAGCGGCGGCGCACCAGCGGGCGCAGTCCCTTCTTCTCGGCCCCGAAAACGAGCGCGACTCCGCCGGAGAGGTCGGCCTGCCAGTACAAGCGCTCGGCGCGGCCGTCGGCGGCGTAGATCCAGAGGTCGTCGCGCTTGATCTCCTCCAGGTAGCGGGCCAGGTTGGTGACGACGGCGATCGGAATGTGCTCGACCGCGCCGGCCGCCGCGCGGGCAACCTCGGGGGTGACCTGCGCCGAGCCGCGCGCCGGAACGACGATGCCGGTTGCGCCCGCACCCGCTGCCGCGCGGGCGACGGCGCCCAGATTGCGCGGGTTGGTGACCTGGTCGAGGCAGGCGATGAGCGGCTGCCTGGCGCCCGCCAGTTCGTAGGCATCCGCGTAGCGGTAGGGCTCGACCCAGGCCACGACTCCCTGGTGCTCGCGCGTCTGCGCCGCCTGCGAGAGGTCGCGCTCGGGCTTGATCTGCAGGCGTGGAGAGCCGGGCTCCGAGAGCCAGGGCTCGTGCCCGCCGGCCCGCTCGCTCACCCACAGCTCGAGCACCTGGCGCGGGCCGCGGATCGCCTCGCGCACCGCGTTTCGACCGTAGAGGAGCTCGCGGTGGGCC
>DATCCQ010000112.1:0-5253 GCA_036511185.1 Gaiellaceae bacterium | reverse complement strand
CGGTGGCCTAATCGCCTAACGCGGCCAGCGCTTCGCCGAGGCTGAATCGCCCCGACCAGATTGCCGCCCCCGCCACCGCCCCCTCACAGCCGGCTGCGCGGAGCGCACGTAAATCGTCGAGCGTGGCCACGCCTCCGGCGGCGATCACGGGCAGTCGTGTGGCTTCGAGAAGGCTGTCGAGGAGCTCGAAATCGGGCCCGGCGAGCGAGCCGTCACGGCGCGTGCTCGTCACGAGCAGGCGGCCGACTCCGGCATCGGCGCAGGCAAGGGCCAGATCGGTCGCGTCAAGCTCGGAAAGCTCAGTCCAGCCGCGCAGGGCGACCTTGCCGTCACGGGCATCGATCGCCACGATGAGCTGCTGCGCAAAACGGGCTGCAGCCTGTGTGAGAAACTCGGGTGAGGCGGCTGCGGTTCCGACCATCACACGCGCCGCACCGGCCTCGACGGCTGCCTCGATCGCCTCGAGCGAGCGATAGCCGCCGCCGACCTGAAGCGGAACGGAGCCGGCGGTCTCGGCGACCAAGCGCACCAGCTCAACGGACGGTTGCCCCGAGAAGGCGCCGTCGAGGTCGACCATATGCAGGAAGCGAGCGCCCTCGGCGACGAAACGCTGAGCGGCGGCCAACGGATCTCCGCCCTCGATAGTCACCTGCTCGCGGCGACCCTCCGAGAGGCGGACGCAGCGGCCCTCGAGAACGTCCAGTGCGGGGTAGACGATGAATGGCATGTTAATATGGTAACATGGCAACCGACGTGGATGAGACACCAACATCGGCTTCTGGCGAAGGCGAGGATATCCGCGAGCTGGACGCGCTGGCGGAGGCCCTCCTCAGTCTGCGCAGCGGCGACGAGCTTACGCGCTTCTTACGCGACCTCTGCACGCGTGCCGAGCTGGAGGCTCTCGCCCATCGCTGGTTGATCGCCAGGCTGCTCGAAGAGGGGCTTCCCTACCTCGCCGTCGCCGATCATGCCGACGCTTCGACAACAACCGTTACGCGCGTCTCGCAGTGGCTGCATCACGGTACCGGGGGCTATCGCCTGGCCCTCGATCGTATGAAAGCGAGAAGTTCGAAACCCGGAAAGGCAGGCAGTTAGTGAAAGAAGCTGGTTTTCGTATGGCCGGTGCCGATGGTCGCCTGGTGGTGGCCGTTCCGTCGAAAGGACGGATGGCTCAGACGTCGCTCGAGTTGCTCGAGGCGGCCGGCTTGACCTTCGAGCTCGGCGACCGCTCTCTACACGTGCCCTGCTCGAACGCTCCGGTCGAGCTGCTGCTCGTGCGTCCGCATGACATCCCCGAGTACGTTCAGGACGGCGTCGTCGACGCCGGGATAACCGGTGCGAACCTGATCGCCGAGACCGGGTCGCAGGTCGATACTCTGCTCGAGCTCGGCTTCGGACGCTGCACGCTGGAGGCTGCGGTGCCCGAGGAATCGGCTTTCCAGAGCGTCGGCGATCTCGACGGCCTGCGTGTTGCCACCGCTTATCCGATCACGACCAAGAGCGCGCTCGAGCAAGCCGGAGTGACGGCAGAGCTCGTATTACTCTCGGGCTCCGTTGAGGCAGCGCCGCGCCTGGGGCTCTCCGATGCCGTTGTCGATCTTGTCTCGACCGGCTCGACCGCCGCAGCCAACGGATTGCGCCGGATCGGCACACTGCTCGAGTCGCAGGCGGTCCTGATCGGCAGCAAGCGAGACCTGGGCGAGCGCGCCGAGATGCTCGAGCGGTTGGAGATGATGCTGCGTGGCGTTCTCGCTGCCCGCGGCCGCCGCTACCTGATGCTGAACGCGCCCGCCGACAGGGTGGCCGCGCTCGAAGCCCTGCTTCCGAGCATGGGCGCGCCCTCGGTGGTCGAGCTGGCCGATAAAGGGCAGCTGGCGCTGCACGCAGCGGTAGACGTCGAGGAGATCTGGGACCTGCTTCCGAAGCTCAAGGCGGCGGGCGCTTCTTCGATCCTAGTCATGCACCTGGAAAGAGTTATTCCATGAGGGCGGCTGGACTGGCCGAGATACTGCCGCGTGCGCTGGAGATCGTCGAGGATGTGCGCCTGCGCGGTGACCAGGCGCTGCTCGAGTTGGCCGAGCGCTTTGACGGCGCGCGCCCGGCTTTCATCCGAGTTCCGAGCGAGGAGATCGAGCGAGCGACGATCGAGAGCAGAACTCTCGACGCCTTGCGCGAGAGCATCCGAGCGGTGCGTACCTTCCACGAGCAGCAACGGCCGGAGGGTTTCCGCTACTCGACCTACCCCGGCGTCGAGGCCGAGCGCCGCTTCGTCCCGCTCGACTCGGTCGGCGTCTACGTGCCGGGCGGCCTCGCGCCGCTTCCGAGCTCGCTAATCATGGGCGCCGTGCCGGCACAGGCTGCCGGCGTGGGCAGGATCGCCGTCGCTACACCGAAGCCTGATCCGACCATCCTGGCTACCGCGCGCGAGCTCGGGCTGAACGAGATCTACTGCATCGGTGGAGCGCAGGCGATCGCGGCGCTGGCTTACGGAACCGAGACCGTCAAGCGAGTGGACAAGATCGTCGGCCCCGGGCAGAGCTGGACAACCGCAGCCAAGCTGCTCGTCTCGAACGTGGTCGGCATCGACCTGCCCGCCGGACCGAGCGAGGTTCTGATTGTGGCTGACGAGAGCGCCGATCCCGTCTTGTGCGCTGCCGATCTGAAAGCACAAGCCGAGCACGGCGCGGGCTCAGAGTCGCTGCTCGTGACGACCAGCCCCGAGCTGGCCACTGCGGTACGCGAGCTGGTCGGGCCCGACGAGCAGATCCAGATCGAGCTGGTCGAGTCGCTCGAGCAGGCCGTTGAGCGCTCGAACGACTACGCGCCCGAGCACCTCGAGTTGATCGTCGCCGATCCGGAAGCTGCACTCGAGGGCATCCGCCACGCGGGAGCGATCTTCCTTGGCCCTGATGCGCCGGCGGTGGCAGGCGACTACGCCGTCGGTACCAACCACGTCCTTCCGACCGGCGGACTGGCGAAGTCCTGCGGCGGGCTCGGTCTCGAGGCCTTCTTGAAGCCGCTCGAGATCGTGCGCATCAACCGTCAGGGAATCGAGCGCCTGGCGCCGATCGTCGCAACGCTGGCCAAGGTGGAGGGCCTGACCGAGCACGCCGCTGCGGCGGAAGCTCGCCTGAAAGCAGCGCAAAGATGAGCCCGACTCCCCGCCCTTTGCCGGACGGCTTTGCCGCCTACAAGTGGACTGCGACCGCTGCTGACGTCGCTCGCCGGCGTGGTCTCGACCCGGCTGCCGTGATCCGCTTTGACGCCAACGTGCCACCGCTCCCCGGCGTGCCACGTATCCCAATCGGGGAGAGCTTCGCGCGCCTGAATGAGTACCCGCCTGGCGGCTACCGCGAGCTGCACGCGGCTGCGGCCTCCTACGTCGGCGCGCAGCCGGAGCAGATCGTGCTCGGCGCCGGCTCGGACTCGCTCATACATCTGGTTGCGCGCACCTATCTCGGTGCCGGGCGCCGCTCGGCGATCGTCGACCTGCCCACCTACTCGCTCTACGGAATAGCCAGCCAGATCGAGGGCGGCGAGGTCGTGGGCTGTTCGCTGGAGGACGCGCCCGAGGGGGCGTCGGTCATCTGGATCTGCAATCCGCACAACCCGCTCGGGAGCGTTTATCCGTGTGCTGAGATCGCCCGACTGGCCAAGCGGCGGCCCGAAGCGATTGTGGTGATCGACGAGGCCTACGTCGAGTACGGCGCCGAGACGATGGTCCCGTACCTGGACGAGGTGCCGAACTGCGTTGTCCTGCGCACGCTTTCCAAGGCCTTCGGTTTCGCGGCGCTGCGCGTCGGCTACGCCGTTTGCGCGGCGGAGGTGGCAACGGAACTGCGCAAGCGCAGCGAGCCGGCACCGATCTCGGCGCCTTCGGCCAGGATCGTCGCGGCGGCGCTGCGCGATCCGCGACTGGACGTCGAGGAGACCGTGCAGGAGCGCGCCCGCGTTCGCGACGCCTTGCTCGCCGCCGGTTTCGACTGCCCTCCCTCGGCCGGGAACTTCTTGCTGCTGCAGGTCGAGGACGCCGACGCACTGGCCGAGGAGCTGGAGTCGAAAGGGCTCGTACTGCGCCGCTTACCGAACGGATTACGTTTCACGGTGCGCCTACCGGCCGAGAACGATCGCCTGCTCGAGGCGCTGGGTGTTGTCGCGGCGCCGAGCGCGAGGCGGACGGGACTGGTCATCCGCACTACCGCCGAGACCTCCGTCCGTGTTTCGCTGGCGCTTGACGGGCAGGGCAGAACGCGGATCGACACCGGTATCGGCTTTCTCGATCACCTGCTCACGCTCTTTGCCTTCCACGGCCGAATCGATCTCGAGCTCCTGGCCGGAGGCGATCTCGAAGTGGACGAGCACCACACGGTCGAAGACGTGCTGGCCACGCTGGGCGAAACGCTCGCCCAGGCGCTCGGTAGTCGCACCGGCCTCAGCCGCTACGGCTCGGCGACAGTGCCCATGGACGAGGCGCGCGGTACCGTCGCGGTCGATCTCGGCAGCCGCCCGCACGCCGAAGTGGCGCTTGCCTTTACGGGCGAGCGAGTTGGCGGCTTGGCGCTGAGCCTGCTTCCGCACGCGCTCGAGCGCTTCGCTATGCAAGGACGTTTCACGCTGCACGTCAAGGCCTCCGGAAGCGACGATCACCACGTCGCCGAGGCGGCCTTCAAGGCGCTCGGGCGGGCGCTGGCCGAAGCCTGCGCGAGCGCGGGCACGCAGGCGATCACGTCAACCAAGGGCGAGGCATGAAAATCGTCCTCGCGGACTACGGTGCAGGCAACCTGCGCAGCGTCAGCTCGGCTCTGGCACGGGCTGGGGCCGGGATCGAGACGGTTATCTCACCCGACCCCGCGGCGGTGCGCGAGGCTGACCTGGCCGTGATCGCCGGAGTGGGGCACCTGGGCGCCTGCGCCGAAGGGCTCGAGCGGGAAGGGCTCGCCGAAGCGCTGCGCGAGCGCGTCCAATCCGAGCGCCCGGTCCTGGGAATCTGCGTTGGCCTGCAGGTGCTCTTCGAGCAAAGCGAGGAGGGCGGCACGGGGCTCGGCTTCTTCCGCGGGCCGGTCGTTCGCCTGCAGGCGCGGCGCGTGCCGCACATGGGCTGGAACGCGCTCAGCGTGCACGGCACTCCGTCGATTCTCGACGGGTTGGATGGAGAAGACGTCTACTTCGCCCACAGCTACAGCGCCCGTCCGGTCGAGGAGTTACCGGGCGCCGAGGTCGATCACGGCGGGCCGATCGTCGCCGCGGTCGAGC
>DATCCQ010000111.1:0-5632 GCA_036511185.1 Gaiellaceae bacterium | reverse complement strand
GCGCCGGATACCCGCTCTGCGTCTACTTGCCTAACTCAAAAGGGTCAGCTCGTGGACCGCGCAGAAAGCGTGCGAACCAGCTCATTTGCCCAGTTTTCGATCGCTTCCCAGTCACGGGCATCTCCGGCGGGCATTTTCTTGAACGGAAAATGGAGCTTGCTCGGATCGATTACGCCGCCGAAGATCGCGCTGGTAAAGGGATGGACTTCGGGCAGCTCGTCGAACGCGCGGGTCAGCCCGGTGCCCGCCTCTGCAAGCGCCTCGGGCTCGCTGCTCTTCGGCCCCATGGCGAAAACCGCCAGTGGCATTGAAGTCAGCCGCGAGCGGAAGCGCTTCAGCAGCTTGCGGGCGTCCTTGTGCCAGCGCCCCATGTAGAGCGCACCGCCAAGCACAACTGCCTGGTAGCGATCGAGGCTCTTCACCTCGCGAGCGGGACTGATCTCGACTTCGATCCCACTCTGGCGAATGACGCGGGCCACATCGGCCGCAACCTCGCGAGTCGATCCACGCTTGGTCGCATAGGCAACGAGTACGGTGTCCATTGGCTCCCCTCTCAACCGCTTGTCAACGATTGACACAATATCTCCGTCAAGCCCGACCACGGAGGAACCAATGCCGTTGAAACTGCACCGCTGCCCCATGATGTGGATAAAGATCGGCTTCCACCCCTGCTGGCAGGTTCAGAAGGCGCTAGACGAGGCGGGCGTCGAGTACGAACTGGTGAAAGGCCCTTTGGGCCGGTCGAAGCGTGACCGGATAGTCGCTTTGAGCGGTCAGCGCCTTTACCCGGTGATCGAGTTCGAGGACGGGCGCGTCTACCGCGAGGAGTCGAAGAAGATGGCCGCCCGCATCCGCGCCGGAAAGCTATCGGAGGCGCCAACGACACGAGAAGCGGCTTCGTAGGCCTGTAAAACAGCTCTATCTAACCGTGAAGACCAGCCGTTTGCTGTTGGTGTCGGCGAAGAGCCGAACTCGGTAGCGACCGGCTGCGATCGGTTTCCTTGCGAAGAGAGCCCTTGCCGTCAAGGTGTGCGCGCCGCTGAAGTCGCCTACGCTCCTGCCGCGGCGTAAGACTCTCCACCGTTTCCCTTCTTCACGCCAGAGCACGTACCTGAATATCCCGCAAGGACGATTGAAGCTGTAGACGAGCTTGACCCCTTTCGCCTGGCCGCGGCCGAAAACCGTCTGACTCAGGCTTGCCGAGGCGATGGTGCCAAAGCGCACGTCGTTGTCGACGATTGTGAGCGTCGAGGTGCTCGACTGAGCGATGACCGCTCCGGGAGACGGCTCCGAGAGCGTGAGAAAAAGCCGCTCGGCGGGCTCGTGAATCTTGTCGTCTACGGTCGGTACGGTGACGATCTTCAAACGCTCGCCCGGGGCGAACACGATCTTCCGCTGGACGATGGCGAAATCGAGAACCGCCGTGGCCCCGTGACCTACGGTCGCGACGTCGGCCGAGACAGAAGTTGCAGTATTTCCGCTCCGCCTGATCCTGATCAGCGCGCCTCTGCCTTCGCCGACGACGTAGCTCGAGCGGGAAAAGGAGATAGTCGAAGGGAGAGGAGTCGAGTTGAGCGCCCGCTGAGCATCTATGCGACCGTAGCCGTAGCGGTCGCTATGCCCGCTCGCATCGTAGGCCGCGAGCTCGGGATTGACCTTGTCGGCCGACCGTTCCAAGATCTCACGTACCTGCGTCGCGGTCAGCCCGGGGTTTCGAGACAGAACAAGGCCGGCGATGCCGGCTGCGAGCGGCGCCGCCGAAGAGGTGCCGCCGAAATCCGAGAAGTAGTCGCCAGAGGCGTAGCCGGCCGATCCTGTTCGATCGGTAGTCACAACTGCGTTTGTCAGACCGCCGCCACTGCTCGGCGCGATCAGGTCGAGCTCCGGACCGAACTGACTGTACGCAGCCCGGCAGTCGTAGCTAGTACTGGCGCCCACGGCGATCACCTGCGGGAAGGCGGCCGGGTACACCAGGCCTGTTGGAGGAATGCCTGAGTACAGGTCTCCTTCACCCGCCCACTCCCAGCTGCCGTCATTTCCCTTGTCGACCCAAAGCCGTAGCCCATCGAGAGGCCACTCTGCACCGCCTCCGTTGGTCCCGAAAGCCTCGGCCGACTCGCTCGACAGGAACGCGAGAAAATCGATATTGCCTCCGTTCTCGAGGGTCTTCACGACTTCGATGTAGGTCTGCTGATCGTTCGAGATCTTCCCAGCCTGGGCCGCGTGCGACCAGCAGCGGCCTCCGTCGGCGTGTGCCGGATCGTTGACGACTGACCAGGAGGCACCGCCGTCTCCGCCGCTAGACCAGCCGGCTGGAAGGCCGGAGCCGCCTTGCTCGAAGTTGCTAATCTCGCCGTCCGGAAAACGCACCCAGGCCAGCCAGGCGCTGTCGGCGCCGACATCGTAATCGTCGGACGAATTCTTGGAGTACACCCAGCGGAACCGGTAGGTGTCGGGGGGAAGATCCGCGAGCGTGTAGTGGAAGTAGCCCGAACTGGCATTTCCGGAAGCCCCGACGATGACGGCACCCTTGCCGTCGCGACCGTTTGTCAGCGCGTACTGAAGAGCGAACTGAACCACCGCGCTCGCTTTGCTTCCGCCCCAGCTGATGTTGATCACATCGGCCATCGTCCCGGCGTAGATGATCGCCCTGGCTATCTCCGAGTCAGTCGCCCAGGTGTCCTCGCTCGAGATCTTGACCGGCAGAATCGTGCAGTTCGGACAGGCGCCGGATATCCCGAGGGAGTTGCTGCCGCTGGCGGCTGCTACACCGGCCACTGCCGTGCCGTGGTTGTCGGCGTAATAGCCGCTACCGGTTGGATTGACGTTGTTGCTTTCGGTTACGAAGTTCCAGCCGTGCACATCGTCGATGAAGCCGTTGGCGTCGTCGTCAATACCGTTGCCCGGGATCTCGCCGAAATTGGTGTAGATGTTCGGAGACAGGTCGGGATGAGAGCGCTGAACGCCGTCATCGATGATGGCAATCGTGGTTGCGCGGTTGCCCTTCTCCAGATCCCAGGCGCCGGCGAGACGCGCATCGGCGCCGACAGTCCCACTTCCCTGGCCGTTGTTACTCAGGTACCACTGCTCTGAGAAGAGCGGGTCTTCAGGCAGGTAGTCCTTCCGTAGCTCTTGGACGAAGTTCGGCTCCGCCCAGTCGACGAGACCGCTCTCGTAGAGCTTTCTCGAGACGACAATTGGATCGCTCTGCTTGGGCTCGGTCAGGTGCAGCACGTACACGCCGGCGGCTTCGGAGATCGTGCGGGTGATGGTAAGACCGCGGCCAGCGAGCTCATTTCTTAGGCCGTCGGATGCCGGGCCGTGCTTGAGGCGGACGACTACCTCGTCGGTAAGAAGCAGGCGGCTGCCGCTCTTTGCATCGACCAAGGCGGAATAGGCGAAGTTCACGTCCCGACGCGCCTTCAAGCGGGCGAGCAAGTGGTTCATGGTCGCGCTCGAGCCGCTCCGCAGGCTGACTCGAGAGAGGTCGCGGCCGCGCGACACGGAGGCCCGGCTGACCCGAGCCGACGAGGGAAGTCCAAGGACGAGCTTCTTCGCGCCCGGTCGCGGTGTCTCTGCCGCAAAGCGAACACTAAGCTCGCTCTGCGACCTCTCTAGCCAGACCGGCTTACCGTTGTAGTAGTAGAAGCTCCGGCTCGTGCTCTTCTTAGCCTTGACCGCTGAAGGGAGTCGGCGGGATTGCTTCGGGCCCGTAAATGACTGCCAGCGGGAGTCGAAGCCGGCCGGTCGCGCGCTCGCTCGGCTTGCTCCGAAAAGCGGAGTCGCGACCGTGAGGAGCCCGAGCGCCGCGACGCCGGCTCCAACAATGACCGAGCGTCTCGCAGTCATCTCGTTCTCATCGCCTCTCCTCGCGGTACCTCGCGCAAGCGTGCTCGCCGCGGCTAGCGAGAAGGCTCTACTCTCACGTTCTCAGGTCGAGATAAAGATCCCGTAAAGCCGCCAGCTGGAGGGCTTTTTCGCTTAACGCCGACCCCGACTGCCACGCTCCAAACCGGCCGGGAACATACGGCCGATCGTTCGCGTTTGAACATCTGAAGGAGATGGACAGGTAACAGTGGTTAGGACTCCGCGCCATAGAGGCGCAGACGGAAATCCGGGAGAGTGATGATGGCTCCGCGCAAGGTGGCTCGAAGCGAATTGAAGGAAAGTCTGACCCCGCTGCAGTACGCAGTCGCCTGTGAGGGCGGCACCGAGCCGGCGTTCCGAAACGAGTATTGGGACAACCATGAGCCGGGAATCTACGTCGATATCGTCTCGGGCAAGCCGCTTTTCAGCTCCAGCGACAAGTTCGACTCGGGCACCGGCTGGCCGAGTTTCACGCGGCCGATTGATGAGAGCGAGATAGTCGAGCAAAGTGACCGCTCGTACGGGATGAGGCGCACCGAGGTCCGCAGCTCAGAGGCCGACTCGCACCTCGGTCACGTGTTCCCGGACGGCCCGGAATCGACTGGTCTGCGCTACTGCATCAACTCGGCGGCACTTCGCTTCATCCCGCTCGAGCGGCTGGAAGAAGAGGGCTACGGTGAATTCCGTAGGCTCGTCGAAGCAGGAGGCGAAAGTGGAAGCGAGCGCTGAGCAGGCGACCTTCGCCGCCGGCTGCTTCTGGGGCGTCGAGGCCTATTTCAGGCGCGTAAGGGGAGTCACCCGGGCGACGGCCGGTTACAGCGGAGGAACGGCGCAAAACCCGAGCTACGAGCAGGTTTGCACGGGCCGCACCGGGCACGCCGAATCGGTGCTGGTTGAGTACGACCCGCAGGTCGTCTCCTACGAGCGGCTGCTCTACCACTTCTGGAAGCTCCACGACCCGACTCAGGTCGATCGCCAGGGAAACGACCGCGGTAGCCAGTACCGCTCTGCGATCTTCACGCACTCCGACGAGCAGCGCGAGGCCGCCGAGCGCTCGAAGGCCGAGCTGGAGAGCTCCGGTCGCTACCGCAAGCCGATCGTCACCCAGATCGAACCGGCGGCGGAGTTCTGGCCCGCCGAGGAGTACCACCAGGACTACCTGACGAAGAACCCGGGCGGCTACTGCCACGTCGATCTCTCGAGCGTCGACTAGAGCTGTTACCGCTGGACTGCCCGCTCGCCGCCAGGCCGGCGGCTGCCCGGGAAGGCGCTAAGCCTCGCTGCTTCCCTGGTACTCGTAGAGAAGCGCCCCAACACGGCGTGCAATCTCGTCGCGGATGCGCCGGGTCGTCTCTGGATCGGTCTCGTTCGGGTCCTGTACGTTCCAGTCCAGATAGCGCCTCCCCGGAATGACTGGGCACATCTCGCCGCAGCCCACTCTCACTACGAGGTCGGCCCACTCGAGGTCGGCGCGCTCGAGCTGACGGGGCTCGTGCTTGGAAAGATCGATGCCCAGCTCGTGCATCACGGCGATCACGTTCGGGCCGGTCCTGAGTGCGGGCCTCGTGCCGGCCGAGCGCACTTCATATCTATCTCCGCCGCCGCGCTTGAAGAAGGCCTCGGCCATCGGCGAGCGCCCAGCATTTCCGACACACACGAAGAGGACGTTCACGGCGCACATCATATGGTCGTCGATCCGTCTCGCTCCGCTTTCGCGCTCTTGACGCAGGAAAACCGCATGTATACGATTGCGAACGTATGTTCG
>DATCCQ010000110.1:0-2348 GCA_036511185.1 Gaiellaceae bacterium | reverse complement strand
CTTCTGAACGGCGTAAAAAAGGCCCCAACTCACGCCAGAGGCCCCAGGATGCTCGGATTCTCACTTCCGAATCGTCCTCGAGGCGACTCCAGTTGTGTCGTTTACAGGGACTTTCCTACGCCGCCCTCTCGGGCAGCCGGGGAAGTGTAGCACCGACCGGAGGGGTGTCAAACGCGTACGAGACGCAGAAATTGCCGCTTGCCGGCCTGCAGCGTCGCCCCGTCGAGTTCGGCCCACGGAACGTCGTAGTCGAACACCGTGCGGCCGTCGAGCTTGACACCGCCCTGATCGATGACCCGGCGCCAGTGGCTCGACGATTCACCGAGCTGGAAAGCAAGAAACGACGGCAGGGGAAACGGGTCCGGCGCATCGGGGAGCCTCACCTCCTCCACCTCGGAAGGCGCCTGGCCCTGCCGGACGACGCGCGTGAAATGCTCCTCGGCCGCCTGAGCAGCCTCCTCGCCGTGGGAGCGCGCGGCGATCCAGCGCGCCAGCTCGAGCTTTGCCGCCATCGGCTCGCCCTCGGGCGCCGGCCGCTGGGCGACGAGGCGGTACCACCCCTCGAGCATCGAGTCGGGGATGCGCATCGTGCGCCCGAACATCTCCTCGGGCGGCGCGGTGAGCGGGATGTTGTTGCCGACCGAGGAGCTCATCTTCTCGCCGTCCCAGGCGATGAGGATCGGCGTCGTCAGAATCACCTGCGGCTCGAGCCCGTAAGACTCCATGATCTCGCGCCCGGCGAGCAGGTTGTAGAGCTGGTCGGTGCCGCCCAGTTCGACATCGGCTTCGACGGCCACCGAGTCGTAGGCCTGCATCAGCGGGTAGAGCAGCTCGGAGACCGAGATCGGCTCGTGCGCGGCGAAGCGCTTGGCGAAGTCGTCGCGCTCGAGGATGCGCGCGACTGTGGTGGTACGGGCCAGGCGCACGACATCGGCGTAGCCAAGCTTCGAGAGCCACTCGCCGTTTCGGCGCACCTCGGTGCGGTCGGGATCGAGAATCACCATCGCCTGCTCCAGGTAGGTGCGTGCGTTTTGCTCGATCTCCCCGTCACTTAGGATCGGCCGTTCGCCCGAGCGCCCGGAGGGGTCGCCGATCTTGGTCGTATAATCACCGATGATCAGCACGCCGAGGTGGCCGGCGTCCTGGAAAGCGCGCATGCGCTGAAGGGGAATCGCTCGGCCGACGTGGATGTCGGGCGAGGTGACGTCGATTCCGAACTTCACCCTGAGCGGGCGGCCCAGCGCGAGTTTCTTCTCCAGCCCGCCTTCGGGCAGCACCTCGACGGCATTCCTGGTCAACATCGATAGCTCGCCTTGCCGGGACATCGAAAACGATTCTACGGGGGTCACCTCGGGCACGCGCAGGCAAGACCCTCTGCGGTAGACTCCCGCTTCGTGCTTCGCGCTCGCAGAGATCGCTCGAGCAAGGAGCAGCCGGCCCGGCCAAAGCGGCGGATTCGAAAGCTGAGACTGCTCTCGTTTATCGGCGTGCTTGGCATGCTCGCTTTCTTCTCTTTTTGCTTTGGATTCCTGATCGCGCTCGGCAGCGGCCTGGGCCAGCTTGACCCAGAGCAGTTCCAGAAGAGCGAAGTCGACGGACGGATACTCGCCGGCGACGGGCATACCGTTCTGACCGTCCTGCGCGGCTCCGAGGCCCGCAAGATCGTCCAGCCCGACCAGATCAGCTGGACGATGAAGCACGCCATCGTCGATATCGAGGACAGGCGTTTCTTCGAGCACCGGGGAATCGACGTGAGGGGAATGGTGCGAGCCGCCTGGACGGACATAGCCCAGGGAAAGGTCGTCGAGGGCGGCTCGACCATCACGCAGCAGCTGATCAAGAACAGCTACCGCGAAAAACAACGCACGGTCGCGCGCAAGTTGCGCGAGGCCGCACTCGCCTGGCAGCTCGAGCAGAAGTGGTCGAAGGACCGAATCCTTACCGCCTACCTGAACACGATCTACTTCGGTAACGGCGCCTATGGAGTAGAGCGGGCGGCGCTGACCTATTTTGGGCACAGCGCGGACACGCTTTCACTGCCCGAGGCAGCGCTGCTGGCCGGGATTCCCCGCGATCCGGGGCTCTACGACCCCTTCCGCAATCCGAAAAAGGCCAAGTTGAGACGTGCGCTCGTGCTCCAGAAGATGGCCGAGCAGGGAGACATCAGCGCCGGTGCAGCTCGTAGGGCGAACAAAGCGCCACTTCCCCGCGTCAGCCAGGGCAAGCGCCCCACCACTTTCGAACGGGTCCCCTTCTTCACCGAGTACGTCAAGGATCTCCTGATCCGCCATCTCGGCGCCGCCAATGTTTACGGCGGCGGGCTCGAGGTCACGACCTCGATCGATCTC
>DATCCQ010000109.1:0-8923 GCA_036511185.1 Gaiellaceae bacterium | reverse complement strand
GATCTTCGCGCGCGCCCACGCCGGCGAGCAGCTGCCCGACGAGGAAGCGCTCTTCATGACGGTGCTTCTGCCCTTGCTCGTTGCCACCACTGAGGCCTGCGGCGGTTTCGACTGGCACGACGACGCGTTCGATCGCGCTTACATCGAGCTCGAGGGCTCTCTGTTCGGCGGCGAGCGAAGCTACATGGCGGTGGCGCCTCTAGTCGGCCTTTCGCTGGGCACGCAGGTCGAGCTCGGCGACGGTGTGCGCGTTCGCCTCTCGCCTCCCGGCGAGCTTTCAACCTACTGGCCCGAGGCGAGCGGAATACTGCCGCGCGAATTCGGGCGCCGCGTCGACCGCCTGGCGGTGATCGAGCTGCGGCGCGACCTGGGTGTCGAGCAGATCGAGGCGCCCGACGCCCCGGCGGAACTGGCCGACGCGATCAGCGCTCTGCGCCTGGCGACCGCCGGCGCCATCGCCGCGGGACCGGTGCTGTTCGAGCGGCTCGACAAGCGTCCCTACGGAATCCGGCCGATCCTGCCCATCGCCGCCACGGAGCCTTACGGCGAGCCGACGCGCCTCGACCCCTTCCGCGGCAAGCTGGCGCACGACCTGCGCGCCCGCATCGCCGCGGCCGACGAAGACCGCGCGCTGGCGGAGGCGCTCGACCGCTGGGAGCTGTCGCTCTTCGCTCAGGAGCCGTTCCGCTCCGAACAGCTGCGTGAAGCGCTGACCTCGGTGCTCGGTTCGGGCGAAGGGCTGGCGATGGCGGCGCTTCGGGCCGCAACGCTGCTCGGTGACGGATCGAGCGAGCGGGCCGAGCTACGTGTGCGCCTGCGTGCACTGGCCGGAGGCGAGCCCGCCGACAAGGACACGAGCGACGCTATTCGGCGCACGCTGGTCGAGGTGCTGATGCACGGAAACCGCGCCCGGATGATCGAGGCGCTCGACGAGTCGCTGCTAGGTCTGCGCCCGCGCCCCAGCCGCTCGATGGCCATTCGGGCCGCTGCCGGCTAGCGGGTCGCCTTTCGACTCGAACCCGGCACCGATCCGTCACACGGACGGTTTTACCCTTCGCTTGTGGAGGAGGCGCGTGCCGTCATCACCAGGCTGGATCGCATCGAGGCGCTGGCGCGCGCTCGGGAGCCCGCCGCGCTCGTGCTGAGTGAGCTGGAGCTTCTCGTTCCGGAGGTGATCTGCTGGTTGGAGCGGGAAGGGCCCGCCGCGGCCGCTGCGCGAGTTGCCCTCGAGCGCTGCCTGCTCGTGCTGGCAGCGCGCGCGCACTTCTCCTGCGCCGCGGCCACCCGCGAGGAGCATTCGCTAGTCTGCCCTTGCCTTGAGTAAGAAACGGGCCCACGCCAATATCGTTCACTGGGACGATGTCGAAGTCCAGCACTGGACGGCTGGGCACATCGCGGCAGACTGGCGCAGGCTCGGTGCGGCCGCCGGCTCGGTTGGCGTCGGGCTGTCGCGCATCCAGATCGATCCCGGTATGTGGTCGACGCCGGCGCACGTTCACGGCCGCGAGGAGGAGATCTTCTTTGTCCTTGGCGGCTCCGGGCTTCTCTGGCAAGACGGTGTAAATTTCGACATTGCGGAGACAGACTGCTTTGCCTTCCCGGGTGGCGTGGGGCCGCACACGCTGAAGGCGGGCCCCGAAGGCCTCGACGTGCTGGCCTTCTCGGAGAACATCGGCGACTCCGCCGCCTTCTTACCGCGCTCCAAGGTCTCCTGGCTAGGCGTTAGCTGGGTCGAGGCGGGGGCGGTCGATCATCCCTTCGCGCTCGAGGCTGCCCAGGGACCGCCCGAGGTCAAGGAGTCAAGCCTGCTGCATCCGAGCAATCTGGCCCGGCTCAGAGACGTAGGCGCGGTTGGCAGGTCGAAGAAGACGATCGGTCGCATAAGGCGCGATCTCGGCGACGCAGTCGGCTCGCGCAGCTCCGGTCTCGGACACATAGCCGTCGCCCCTGGCAAGCTCTCCTGCCCGCCTCACTGCCACTCGGCCGAGGAAGAGCTCTTCGTCGTGCTCGAGGGCGAAGGTGGACTTCTGCTGGGCGACGAGGAGTACCCGCTGAAGCAGGGTCACGTGATCGCACGCCCGCCGGGAACCGGCGTCGCACACGCATTTCGCGGCGCTGGGAGCGGACTCACGCTGCTCGCCTACGGAACCCGCCGCTCCACCGACCTTTGTTACTACCCGCGCTCGCGCAAGATCTCCTACCGCGGGCTCGGTGTGATCGGGCGAATCTCGCCCGTCGACTACTGGGAAGGCGAGGAGTAGCAGCCGGGGCTGCCTGGCGCCGCACCAAGAAACTCCTGCTTAGCACGCACTTCGTTCTTCGCGCCATCGCTCCGTGCCAGGTATTGGCCCGGCGCCGGCGAAATTGCCTGGAAAGCTTCGTATTTCCCGTACCATGTGAGCTATGCCGCTTCAGCGGCGGCAGAAGACTCGGGCTGGGCCGCGATCTACGGGAAGGACTCCGTTTGAACAGGCAGAAGATGGAGCGCCGATGGGGATCGCAAGCTTATTGTCGCGTCCGCTGGCACGGGCGCCTGAAGAAGGAGTGTCGATGGGGCGCGTGATCGCCTTCGCCAACCAGAAGGGCGGCGTCGCTAAAACGACGTCAACCTTGAACCTCGCGGTCGCGTTCTCGGAGCACGGTCTCGACGTTCTGGCGATCGATCTCGATCCGCAGGGAAACCTGACCATGAGTCAGGGGCTGAACCCCGACACCATCGAGCGCTCGATGTTCGACGTGCTCGTTCACCGGTTGCCGATCACCGAGGTCATCCAGACTCGGGAGATCGATCTGGCGGTCAGCTCGATCGACCTGGCCGGCGCGGAGTTGGCGCTCACCAGCATGATCGGGCGCGAGCGGGCGCTGGAGAAAGCTCTCCTGCCGGTGCGCGACAAGTACGACTACATCCTGATCGATACGCCGCCGTCGCTCGGTCTCTTGACGATCAACGCCTTTGTCGCTTCCGACGGCGTGATTGTGCCGGTGCAGTGTGAGTACCTCTCCTTGCGCGGGCTCGTCCAGCTCGAGAACACGCTTTCGATGGTGCGCGAGAACCTCAACCCGCGCGTCGAGATCCAGGGGATCCTGCCCACGATGTACGACAAGCGGACGCTGCACTCGCGTGAGGCGATCGACATCCTGCAGGAGAATTTCGGCGATCTCGTCTTCAGCACGAGAATTCGCAAGACGATTCGCTACGCCGAGGCGCCGGTTAAAGGCGCATCCGTGCTCAAGTACGATCCCAAGGGAGAGGCCGCGGGCTACTACCGCGATCTCGCCAAGGAGGTGCTCAATGGCGCGAAAACGCGCAAGCATGCGTGACGGTCCGCTGGCTGAGCTCTTCCGAGCAACCGAAGCCGCTCAACGCCAGGCCGAGCGCGACGCCGCCCAGGAGACGGTCGAGCAGGCCGCGCTCCCGGCGAAAGCTCCCGAACCACCCGAAGAGACCGTTGAGCACACCGCGATCTTCGACGAGGCACCGGCCCAAATAGAGCCTTCCGGGCCCGCGGTAGACGAGAAGCAGGATGTACCTGCTTCGGCCCCGGCCCCGCCGACTCCGACTCCTACGCCGCCGGCTGCAACGCCGCCGGCTCCTACGCCGGCTCCGCCGAGCGTCTCCGCGTCCGAACCGACGCGGGTGAGGCCGTACGAGCCGCCGCCGAGTCCTCGCTATATCGAGCCGATTCCCGAGCCGCCCGCTCGGTTGCATCAGGTCGTGCCCGACGCCGATTCCTATATGGCCGTCATTCGCGTGGCGGGCGTAGGAGGCGCCGGCCTCAATGCCATTCATCGGATGATGGACGCGGGCATCTCGCAGGTCGATTTCGTCGCCATCAACACCGACATCCAACAGCTCCAGATGAGTGATGCGCCGATCAAGATTCACATCGGGCGCGAGCTGACTCAGGGGCTCGGCTCGGGCTCCGATCCAGAGGTCGGCAAGCTGGCGGCGGAAGAGGCTTACGATCAGATCAAGCACTCGCTGCGCGGGTCGGACATGGTTTTCGTGACCGCCGGAGAGGGCGGCGGGACAGGTTCCGGCGCGGCGCCGGTTGTGGCCAGGATTGCGCACGAACTGGGAGCTCTCACCGTCGGCATCGTCACGCTGCCGTTCCACTTCGAGGGCACCAAGCGCAAGTCGCAGGCCGACATCGGAGTGGAGGAGCTTCGCCGCAGCTGCGACACCGTCATCGTCATCCCCAACGATCGCCTGCTCGAGGTGCTCGACCGCTCGACCTCGATGCTCGAAGCTTTCCGCATCGCCGACGACGTCCTGCGCCAGGGCGTTCAGGGCATCTGCGACCTGATCACGATGCCGGGCCTGATCAACCTCGACTTCGCCGACGTGCGCACGATCATGAAGGACGCCGGCTCCGCCCTCATGGGCATCGGTTTCGCCACCGGCGAGAACCGGGCCAAGGAGGCGGCAGACCGGGCGCTGCGCTCGCCGCTGATCGACACCCAGCTCGTTGGCGCTCGGGGCATCTTGCTCTCGATCTCCGGCGGTGAGGATCTATCGTTGATGGAGGTAAACGAAGCCGCCGAGATCGTTCGCCAGGCTTCGACCGAGCAGACGAACATCATCTTCGGCGCCACCATCGACGAAAGTCTCACCGGCCAGATGTGGGTCACGGTGATCGCCACCGGACTTGGTAGCGCAGCCGGTGTAGAGAAGGGGTGGCGCGCCAAGTTCGAACCGGCCGCCCGGGGCGAGAGCGATCCGCTCGAGCCACCCAGCTTCCTGAGGGACTGACCGGCTTCCCTCTAGCGCTGCGTCGATAAGAGGATTCTTATCGACTTGGGCCACACGCGCTTTCCAACAGGCGTTACTCTTCCCTCGCTTGAGAAGAGGTCAACAAGGAGCCAACATGCCCAACGCAGTCGCCCCGAACCGTTCTGTTGCACAGGCAATGCCATTAATACGGAAGTTCGCTGTCGCGATCGGTATCGGTCTGACAATGGCGGCGCTTCGCTTCGACATCCTCAAGCAGCTCGAGGACGTCGGGGCGAATTACTGGACAGACTGGACTACGCGTTCGCTCCTGGTCACGTTGATCGCTATCTGCACCGGTCTCCTCGTTACCGCCGTGCTACTCGAGAACGATCGCTTTCTGGTCTCGGTAAGTGGCTTCGGAGCGATCCTCCTCGGTTTCTTCCTCTTCGTCCCGATCGCGATTGGCCCCGATCATCTGGGCGATCTCGCGCTCGGCCCGAAGCTGGCCATAGTAGGAAGCGTCCTCATCGTGCTCGGCGCCTTTCCGGCGCAAGAGCTTTTCTCCTGGCACCGCTCGCACGGGCGAAGCAGCCGATCGCTGTACGTGACATGGCTGGCGGCGGCGTTTGGTGCCGGCCTCGTTATCGTCTCGCTCGGGCGCCAGGTCGCCTCCGCGAAGATCTCGGGCCCGAACAGCGTCGGCGTGACCGGTGAGCTTCCGCGCTACTGGACCTCTGCCGCTTTTTCGGGCCGCCATTCACTCGGGATCATCATGCTCGCGCTCGCCATCTTGGTGATTGCCCTAGCCGTCGGCGCCGCTCTCCTGAGGGTGCCCCTACTCGGTGAGTGGGCGCTTGCGGTATCGCTACTGCTGCTCGGTCTCGCGCTCTATTACCCGTTCAGCCTCTCGAGCGTCAGCGCGCTCAGTATCGGTGGCGGGCTCGCTCTGGAGGGAGCCGCGCTGGCAACCGTGGCCTCGCTGGCCGCTGTCGCCGTCGAGCGTGGCACTGCGTCGGCGAAAGCACTGAATCTCCGCAGGCTCGTTGCCGTTCTCGGAATCGGTCTGGCGTTGGCGGGAACCTGGACCAATCTCTGGGGCCTGCCCGGCACACTCTGGGCCGAGGACGGAACGCTGGCCGGCTTCCCGACAATTCTGGCCATTCTCGCGGGAGTACTCGTGCTCGTCAGCCTGGCCTATCAGCGTAAATGGCTGCTGCCTTCCGTAGGCGTTATCGGCTGGATCATCCTGGGCTACTTTGGCTACTACCTCGGCTGGGTCGTTCCCAAGACCGGTCTGCTCGGCCCGGCCGCCTGGCTCGGTGCAGCCGGCGGTGCCCTGATAGCGCTGAGTGCGGTCTCCTTGTACTCACGCTCGTCCTGGCGGCGACACCTGTCGGCCGATGCCCCCAAGCGCCTGGTTCCCTGGCTCGTGACCGCAGCCGGAACCGCGCTCGCCTTGATCTCGCTCTGGCTCAGTACCGAGCCCGCTCAAAAATCGGGCAAGAAGCTCGTCCATCTCAGCTACTGGAGCTCGGCCGGCGACCACTCGCTTGGCATCGTGATGCTCGTGCTCGGGGCCTTGACGCTCGTTGCTCTCCTAGTTGTGCTGGCCACTCGCTATGCGCCGCTGCACACTTTGATCCTGGCCACATCCCTCATCCTGCTTGGGATCACGCTTTTCCTTCCGGTGTCCGAAGCGTTCAACCATCTCGGCTCACTTCGCAGTGGAGCCTGGCTCGCCCTCGTCGGTGCTCTCGTCGCCGCCGCCGGCGCTGTGGCGCTGGCGCGGCCGGATCAGCTGCTCGAGCAGGCGGAGTTGGAGCAGACCGAGGAGGCAGCTCCGGCGGCGCATGCCCGCGCGGCGCTCAAGGGAAAGAAGCACCGCGTTCCCGAGATGCGTCGAGGCGAGTAATCGGCGCGGCTTCGCGTCTCGGCAGTAGATAGAGAAGTAGCCGCGCTCAAGCGGCGCCGGCTACCGAGGGCCTATCCCGATAGGCCCCTAGCGCTTGCGGAGTCTCTGTACACGCTCGATCGTCTCGAGCGCGGCCCGGGCGTTGTGGTACGGGCACTTCCAGGGCGAGACCTTGGGCAGCTCGAGCTCCGGCTTACCTTCCGGAGAGACGCGGTAGTACCACTCACCGTAGGTGTGGTCGATCACGAACTGATCGATGAACTGCCAGCTGGCGAGCGCGGCCTCGAGGAAGTCGTCCTTGCCCGAGAGCTCGTAGGCGTTGAGGAAGCCGACGACGGCTTCGGCCTGCGGCCACCACTCCTTGCCGAGCACGGACATGTCGTGATCGACGCCGTCCAGGACGCCGCCGTGCTCGTGGTCGAAGCCATCCTCGAGCACCATCTCGGCCATCGCCAGCGCGATCGCTTTCGTGCGCTCGATCAACTCCTTGTCGCCCAGAACCTCGGCCGCCTCCAAGAGCAGCCAGCTCGCCTCGATGTCGTGGCCGTATGACAGCGCCTCGGATAGCGGCTTCCAGTCGCGATCCTGGAACAGAATCAGGTGATTCGTCTTCGCGTCGCGGATGCGCAAGGCGATGATTTGCCAGAGCGCTTCGAGGCGCTTGCGCAGCGCCGGGTCGGGCCAGACGCGAAGCAGCGCCGCATAGGCCTCGAGCAGGTGTAGGTGAGTGTTCTGCGAGTAGGGGACGTTGAGGTCGATCGGGCTCAGACGCATGTCCTCGAGCGGGCTCCAGTCACGCGCCAGCGCTTCGACATAGCCGCCGTGCTCGGGCTCGAGGGCATGCGCCTCGATGCTCTTGAAGAGGCTGATCGCGCGCTCCAGCGACTCCTCGCTACCGGTCGCGCGGAAGTACTCCGAGAAGGCGTAGACGCCGAAGGCCTGACCGTAGGTTTGCTTGCGCGTCTCGAGGAAGTCACCCTTGTGATCGACCGTCCAGACGAGCCCGGAGTGCTCCTCGTCCCAGAAGTGCTCGAGCAGGTAGGCGTAAGCCCGGTCGGCCATCTCGCGGTAGAGAGGCTCGGGCCAGGTGCGGAAGGCGGCCGAGAATGTCCAGAGGATGCGGGCGTTGAGGACGCAGCCCTTGGGAGCGCCCCGATCGACCTTCAGATCGTTCGTTATCCAGCCGTAGAAGCCACCTTGCTCGAGATCAACGGTCCGCTCGGCCCAGAAAGGGAGGATGTCTGTGCGCAGCTCGCGCTCGGCGGCGGCGCTCAGGGCGGTAAGGCGCTCGACCGTGCTCATCAGGATGGCGATGCTATCAACCCGGCTTTCCCTGGCCATATCCGCGAGTCGCTGCTACCTTAGGAGCGCGATGTTGCTCTGCGACGTTCATTGACGAAGCCGTGCGCCGCCAGGCTTTTCCGCCTCGGCACCTATTAGCGCGCGCTGTCTGTTCGTTTTCGTCGCAACAAGGAGCCACACCGTGTTTTCCGCTTCATTTCTTCCACAATCGATTGCCTTTCCGGACGCTCCCGCGGTCGAGGTCTTGCAGCTGCGTAAGGAGTTTCGTCGCCGCGAGGGCCTACATCGCCGGCGCGTCACAGCCCTGAAGCCGGTCAGCTTCTCGATCGCGCGCGGCGAGTGCGTGGCCATCCTGGGCCAGAACGGCTCGGGCAAGTCAACGCTGGTCCGCCTGCTCTCGACGCTGCTGCTCGAGGATGGGGGCAGCGCGCACATCTTCGGCTACGACGTCTTCCGCGAGCCGCGACGGGTGCAGCGGCTGATCAACCGCGTCTCGGTCGAGGCCTCCTTCTTCAAGCGCCTTTCTGCGATCGAGAACCTGAGCTATGCGGCCCGTTTCTACGGTCAGCGCCGGCGCGACTCGAAGGCCGAGATTCCACGCATCCTCGAGCGCGTCGGCTTTCCGTTCGACCGTGCGACGGGTCCAATGGAGGAGCTCTCCCGCGGCATGCAGCAGAAGGTGGCGTTGGCGCGCGCCCTGCTGACGACGCCGGCGCTGCTTCTGCTGGACGAGCCGACCACGGGGCTCGATCCGCGCTCGAAGCTCGAGGTACAGGATTTCATCCGCGAGGTGCGCCGCGTCCACGACGCGACCGTACTGCTCTGTACGCACGACCTGACCGAGGCCGAGGAGCTGGCCGAGCGGGTGGGCATCCTGCACCGCGGCGAGCTGCTCTGCCTGGCACCGGCCGACGAACTCAAGCGCCGCTACCAGGCCGAGACGCTTGAAGAAGCCTTCTTCTCTGCCACCGGCACCGCCCTTAGCGAGGACGAGG
>DATCCQ010000108.1:0-6065 GCA_036511185.1 Gaiellaceae bacterium | reverse complement strand
CTCGCCGTGTTGATCCTGATCGTCTCGGGAGTGCGCGGAGCGAGGTTCTAAAATCGAGACCATGCGGGTGTCCGTCGGCGACGTCGAGCTCTTCGTCCACGAGTTGGGGGAGGGGCGGCCGCTGGTCGCGCTGCACGGCGGTCCCGGGCTGGACGGCTCGTTTTGGTTCCCAGCGCTCGATCCGCTGGCGAGCGAGGGCTGGCGAATCCTGGCGCCCGACCTGCGCGCGAACGGACGCTCCGACGCCGGCGACCCGGCTCTCTGGACCGTGCCCCAGATGGCCGACGACGTCGAGGCGCTGATCGCCGCGCTCGGGCTCGAGAGCCCCGTCGTCATGGGCTGGTCGTTTGGTTCGTTCGTCACGCAAAGCCACATGGCGAGATACGGAAGCGCCGCCGCCTACGTGTTGATGGGAACGATCGCCGAGCCGAGCGCAATGGAACGCGTCGACGAGGAACTGGAGCACTTCGAGCCCGAGCGCCTGCGAGCACAGGTGAGCGCTTCCTGGGCGAAGGAAGCGACCGTCGCAACGCAAGAGGAGAGCAAGCAGTTGATGGACGATCAGATGCCGTTCCACCTTGCCGATCCCGAAGGCCCGCTCGTTCGGGAGCTGATCGCACGCGACGAGACCGTCTATCAGCCGGCGATATTGCGCCAATTCGCCGCCGGCGGCGAGTACGGGATAGTCGACCTGCGAGCCAGATTGAGCTCATTCGAGAAGCCGGTGCTGGTGATGATCGGGGTACACGATCGCACGACCTCACCCGCATCGGCTCGCGAGTTGGTCGAGTTGCTCCCGAACGCCGAGGAGGTCGTGCTGGCTCGTAGCGCCCACATGATCCCGTACGAGGAGCCCGAGCTATTCCTGGCGGCGCTGCGGCGGTTCCTGGCTCGCGTCTGAGTTCCGAGTTGCGGACGAAAGTGGTCTCCCGCTAGGGTTTCGCGTCATGGCGAGCTCTGCGACCATCTCCGTTTCTCCCCTTGCGCTTGGGATCGCCACGCCGCCTGCTGCCGCGCCCGTCGCTCGCGGCTAGCCGGCACGCGCTTTTCTCACCTCCGCGCCGGCTAGCTGTACTGGCCGAGGCGAGAGCTCGCGTAGACGCGGGAATGGCAAAGGAAAGGGGATCGAGTCGTGAGATTGGCGAGACCGGCGGTACTGGATCGACATCAAAACGCAGTTGCACCGGCGGTAGCGGGTGCGGTTTGCATCGCCTTCGGTGCCATCTTCATCCGGCTGTCGCACGTCAATCCGGCCTCCGCGGCCTTCTACCGCTGCCTGTACGCGCTCCCCGTACTGGCGCCGCTGGCGTGGCGCGAGCGCCGCAGGAGAGGAGCACGACCGCTGCGAGCGCATCTGTTCGCACTCGCGGCCGGACTCCTGTTCGGGATCGATCTCGTGTTCTGGTGCGAGTCGATCGCTTATGTGGGGGCGGGCCTGGCGACCGTTCTCTCCAACGTTCAGGTTGTGATCTTCCCGCTCGCCGCTTGGCTGCTCGTTTCGGAGCGTCCGTCGGCGCGTCTTGCCGTGGCCGTGCCCGTCGCGCTCACGGGCGTTATCTTTATCTCCGGCGAAGTCGGAGGTGGGGCCTACGGGCGTAACCCTGGTCTCGGAGCGCTCTACGGCATCGCCTCGGGACTGGCTTACAGCGCATCGCTTCTCTGCATGAAGCTCGCCGGCGAGGCGGAAGCGCGGCACACACGTGCTCGCCTGTTCGAGATGACGCTCAGCTCGACTGTCGCGACCGGTGCGATCGGGCTGTTCTTGGGGCAGCTAGGCGAAGTGCCTGGTGTCAAGGCTCAAGTCTGGCTGATACTTCTGGCACTCGGTTCTCAGGTCGCCGGTTGGCTCCTGATCACCTGGGCGCTGCCACGCATCGCGGCAGCTATCACCGCGCTCGTGTTGACACTCCAGCCGGCAGGATCGGTCATTCTGGCGATGATCATCCTGGGCGAGAAGCCTTCAGCGCTGCAGTTGCTTGGAGTCTGTGCGATCGCTGTCGCAATCCCGCTGGGAACGATCGGCTCCCGTGCGAGGTCGAGCGCCGTCGCCGAGAGCCCCACTTAGCTCTGAAGCCGGAGAGGATTCGAAAACGAAACTGGGCTTCGAGAAGGGAGATAGGGGCGAGCGTATTCGTTGGTCAAATTCCCCTACTTGACATAACACGGGTTATCGTGCACGCGCTTCGTTAGGAAGCCGACGCCGGGAATCGTTGGTGATTCGGTACTCGTCCCGCTCCAAGTCAGGAACAAATCTGATTCGCTCGAAGCCCGTCCTAAGGAGAACGCGAGCCGACGCGACGTTCTCGGGCCTGGTGAAAGCTCGGACGTGATCGAGACCAAGCTCGTTGAAGGCTAGCGCCAACGACTCACGCACGAGCTCAGCGGCCAAGCCGCGGCCCCAGTAGGCCGGATCGAAGTATAAGGCGACCTCGGGCCCCCACTCCGGCTCGGCCGGATCTTTGTTAAGGCCGCCCCAACCGATAATCCGGTCTTCGGAGGTCAGTACGACGGTCCAGGGCGCGAATCCGTCCTCGGCAAAGCGGGCGGCGTATTTCTCCAGGTGAAGGGCGGTCGCCTCGTGGCTCGGCGAGCAGTAGGTGAACTGCATCGCCTCAGGGTCGCACTGGATGGCAAAGAGCGGATCTACGTCTGCGGGCTCCGGGGCGCGGAGCAGAAGCCGGTCTGTTCGGCGGTTCGGCGGCTTGCTCAACCGGCCCACCAATCTAGCTCCATCTCGACTTCCTTCAGATTCCCGAGCGTGTATCCGGTCATCGGGGTCATTCTGGCACGGCCGTTCTGATTTCGCCGAGTCGTACCCTGTTCGGAGGGAATTTCGCGATTTCCGGGCCAAAACGCTCACATACCTATTGATTTCCGGCGGAAAAGGTGTTTGCTTCCATAAGGGGCAGGACAGCCGCGCGGGCCGCGCCTAGAGACATGACGATCGATATCGACACTTTCCTGGAGAGTGAGGAGGTACGACACCTTCTCGACGCCGCCGAGCATGCGGGCTCGGTACACGCCGGCGAGGTACTCGATCTAGTCGAGATTTTTGATCTCGACGCCTACGACATCGACGGCCTCTACCGCGAGTTGGAGCAGCGCGGGATCGAAGTCACAGAGGACGAAACCGAAGTCCTGGCGCCGGTCAACCCCGCTGCTGCCCTTTCCTACGAGACCACGACCGACGCACTTCAGCTGTTCCTGCGCGAGGCCGGGCGGCATCCGTTGCTCACCGCCTGCCAGGAGGTCGAGCTGGCCAAACTGATCGAGCGCGGCGACGGCCTGGCCAAGCAGCGGATGATTCAGTCCAACCTGCGCCTGGTCGTCTCGATCGCCAAGAACTACCGCAACCAGGGTCTCCCCTTCCTCGATCTGATTCAGGAGGGAACTCTGGGCCTGATTCGCGCCGTCGAGAAGTTCGACTGGCGTCGTGGCTTCAAGTTCTCGACCTATGCCACCTGGTGGATCCGCCAGGCAGTGGCCCGGGCGCTTGCGGACAAGGCGCGGACGATTCGGATGCCGGTACACATCGTCGAGCGCCTGCAGAAGATGAATCGCGCCGAACGCACGCTCTGGACGCAGCTGGGACGCGAGCCGACGCTCGAGGAGGTTGCCGAGGAGGCCGGTCTTCCGGCCCAGCAGGCCTACGAGGTCAAGGCCGCTGCCCGCGCGTCGACCAGCCTGGATCAGCCTGTCGGCGACGAGGAGGATGCCGTCTTCGGTGATTTCGTGCCCGGCGAGGGCCCGCTGCCCGAGGAGCAGGTGGAGGTGTCTCTCCGCTCGCAGGCTCTCTCGCAAGCCTTGCACGTGCTGCCCGAGCGCGAGCGGACGGTGCTCCTGATGCGTTACGGCATCGAGGGCAACGAGCCCAGGACGCTCGAGGAGATAGGCCGCTGCCTGAGCCTGACACGCGAGCGCGTGCGCCAGATCGAGGTCGAGGCGCTGCGCCAGCTCTCACGCCTACGCGAGATGCAGTACGTAGCCAGGTAGCCGCGCCGGGGCGAAAAGCTCAGGCCTGTCAGGTGCGCAGGTAGTGCTCGAGGTCGGGTGCGACCATGCGCAACTCGCGCAGGGCGCGCGACTCGAGCTGACGTACTCGCTCGCGCGTGATACCCAGTTCGGCGCCAACCTCTTCGAGCGTCCGCGGCGACTGCCCGTCGAGCCCGAAGCGGGCGCTCAGGACGCGGCGCATACGCGGGTTGAGCTTGTCGAGTGCAACCGTCAACTCCACTGCGCGCAAGCGATCGGACGTGGCGCCGTCGGGTGATTCCGTCTTGGTGTCCTCGATCAGGTCGCCGTAGAGGCTCTCGCCGTCTCCGACCGGCGTCTCCAGGCTAACCGGATCCTCGACAAGGTCGAGTAGCTGGATCACGCGCTCGACCGGGAAGCCACTCTCTTTCGCCAACTCCTCGATGGTCGGATCGCGGTTGACCTTCTGCGCCAGGACGCGGCGGGCGCGCATCAGCCGCCGGACCTGCTCAGCCACGTGGACCGGAAGGCGGATGGTGCGGCCCTGGTCGGCGAGCGCCCTAGTGACCGCCTGGCGGATCCACCAGGTTGCGTAGGTTGAAAGCTTGTAGCCCATGCTGTAGTCGAACTTCTCGACTGCGCGGATGAGCCCCAGGTTGCCCTCCTGGATCAAATCGAGGAGCGGCACGCCGGCCTTCGTATAGTGGCGGGTGATCGACATCACCAGGCGCAGGTTCGACTCGATCAGTTTGCGCTTGGCATCCTCGTCGCCCTCGTCCTTGCGCTTGGCCAGTTCTCGCTCTTCGGCGGGCGTGAGGAGGGGCCCGTCACCTATCTGCCGGACGTAGAGCTTGAGCGGGTCGGAGGTCTGAGTGAGATAGGCGGCGCTTTCCTCTTCCTCGACCTCTTCCTCCGGCGCCAGCTCGGTTAGCTCAACCTCTTCCTCTACCGCAACCGAGAGCTTTGGATCGATCTTCTCGGCCGCGTCATGGACGAGCTCCAACTTGGGCGGTGAGGGCCTCGATGCTGGGAGCGGATGCGGATTAATCGGCCGTGCCACGCTCTCTCTATCGGCCCTTGGAGGAGGCAGCTTTACGCAACTCCCCCTTCCCATAGGTAAAAACACCCCAATGGGGGAGGCATGCCTACCGGACTCGGATTATTTGCTCGGTGTCTTGCCGTTAGGCTCAACCGGAGCCGCGAGCATTCCGCCTGCCTCGACCTCCATCCCCTCGTCGCGCAGACGCTCGCGGATGAGGAACTGAAAAGTCGACCAGGCACCACGGCGAGCATCGAAGAGGCGGTAGACCTGCCACTCGCTCATGATTTTTCCGTCGCGAGCGTGCGAATCGGCCCAGTCGGCGAAGCGCGGAAGATGACCGAGCTCGCGCGCCAGCCCCGTGCCCTGATCGATCGCGCGCTCGAGGCGCTCCTCGCCGACCGGTAGGTCGTAGCCGGCCTGGCGTAGAGCTTCGCGAAGCGATCCGAAGGTGTGCCAATAGAGAGACTTCGAGGGCACCTGCCCCTTGCGCGCGTCGAGGTCTCTGGCGGTCGGTGTGCGCTCTAACTCCCCCCCCAGCTCGCGCAAGACGCGGAGCAACTCGTCACGCGTGGCGAAGCGCCTGGGCACGAGGCCCGCCTCTCGCTTGGCGGCGTTCCAGCTACCGAAGTGCTCGATCACGGTTTGCGGGTGGATCGTCGTCTGCTCGTCGCTGGCGAACTCGCGCATCGTCGGCGAGCGTCCGAGCCTTTCCGCGCAGGCACGCAGTTCGCTCAGGATGCGATCGTTTGAGTAGCGCTTACGGATGCTGGCCTGGAAGCTGGCCAGGGCCTGCGGGTCGATAGTTGTAAGAGCGCGAAGAGGGGGCTTGGCAGCCATCGCAAAGAGTTTAGAGCATTATGCGCGAATTGCAACAGCTTTCGATCTCGATCCGAATAGCCCTCTATTAGGGCTTAGGGCCTATCCCGGTAGGCCCGCACAACCGATGCGGCCGATTCGCGGCGCCAGGAACCACCCGATCCACTCACCGCACTACCAGTGCGCTTTCGCGGCTCGTGCGGCCCCCGGCATCCACGCCTCGACCGCCTCAGCC
>DATCCQ010000107.1:0-2687 GCA_036511185.1 Gaiellaceae bacterium | reverse complement strand
TTCGGCGCGTATGGCCTCCACGACCTGCAGGCCGTCTCGCAAGCGCGCGTCACGGTAGGCAGGGGGGAAGGTCGAGTCGTCTTCGGGAAGGCGCGTAGACAGGTATGTGATGAGTACGGCGGCGCCCCGGCGCGCGAGCAGGATGGCCGTAGCCGCCCCGATCCCCATGTTGGCGCCGGTAACGAGCGCGGTGCGCCCGCTCAAGTCGTACGGGTTTGTTTCGCTACGAGCAGACATCTGATCCTCCGGGAGTAGAAAAGAGAGACGGGCCGGTCAGGAATCAGAGAGTTCGCATGGCAGGAATTGTAATCGCGCTGATCGGAATACGCCTGCGTTACAGGCGGATATTCCACTTCCGCCTCAGTAACGAACGAGCGGCACCGGCCCCGCGTAGTCGCCGCTACCTGCAGGATCCGGCGCCGCTCTGCTCGAGCAACTCGTCGAAGCTCAGCTACTTTCGTCCACGCCGGCGTTGGGGCTGGTCCTCCTCCGCTGTGGGTTTCGCTTGTTCTGCCGGCGTAGCAGCGCTTCCCTCTGAGGCGCCGAGGTCGGCGAGTGCCTGCGAGTACTCGTCGTGAGCGATCTCGCCGCGCGCGTAGCGCTGGCGCAAGATCGCAAGTGGCTCGTCCCGGCCGCTCGATAGACGCCGCATCTGACGGCGGCGTAAATAGGCGTCCAAGAGGAGCAAGGTGACGATCGCCAGGATGGCGATCGCGAGCCCGAGAATCGCCCACTCCAGCGAGCTCGTGCCCGCATCGTGCATGTACGACGGGTAGCCGTAGGTTCCACCGTGTCTCATCATCGGCCCAAACAGGCCTTGGTCTCGGTTCATACTTCCATGATCGCGATCGTCGAGTTAAGCGCGGAGTAGCTGTTGTTAAGGTCAGGCTAAAGAGCGAGACTCGCATCGCTCGAAGTCAGGGTAGACTGGGCCGGTGGAAAGCGCATTGCCGCTGGCCGATCGAGCGAAGGCTCTCTTCGCACCGATCGCACCGACCTACGATCGCTACGCCCGCCTGCTCTCGCTCGGTCAGGACCCTCGTTGGCGCCGTTTTCTCGTCTCGCGCATCGAGGTCGGCTCCGGCGACACCACGCTCGACGTGGCAACGGGCACGGGCGCGGTCGCGATCGAGATCGCCAGAGGTACCGGGGCGCACGTTGTGGGGCTCGATCAGAGTCCCGAGATGCTCGCGCACGCGCGCGAAAGGATCAACCACGCCGGTCTCGGCGATCGCATCGAGCTGTTCGAAGGCCGCGCCGAGAATCTGCCCTTCGCGGACGGCTCCTTCGCTGCGCTCAGCTTCACCTACCTGCTCCGCTACGTCGTTGATCCGGCGGCGACCATGCGCGAGCTGGCGCGAGTCGTTCGTCCGGGCGGCGTCGTTGCCTCGCTCGAGTTCGGCGTTCCGCCGCGCCTGCTCCCCCGTGCGGCCTGGGAGCTGTATGTGCGGCTGGGCCTTCCCGCGGCCGGAGCGCTCGTCTCGGACGGCTGGAGAGAGGTCGGACGCTTCCTCAGCCCGAGCATCCACGAGCTTTATGCCAACGGCGGCCTGGAACGAATCATCGGCTACTGGCGCGTAGCCGGGATCGACGAGCTGCGCTACCGAAGGCTCTCGCTAGGTGGGGCGATCGTCATCTGGGGGCGGCGGAGATGACGGTCCGCTCCCGCCCGGCCTTCTACGCACTCGAGTCGGGCGGGTGGCGCGACTACGTGACACTTCTACACCCCCCGTACACACTCTGGCATCTCTCCTACGTGGCCATCGGTGCCTCGCTTGCTCCCGGGCTGCAAGCGCATCGGCTGGTCTGGGGCTTAGTCGCCTTTTTCCTCGCCATGGGGGTGGGCGCGCACGCCCTCGACGAGCTGAACGGGCGGCCGCTGGGGACACGAATTCCGGCCTGGGTATTGATCGCGGTTGCGATCATCTCGATCAGCGCCGCGACGGCGATCGGGGTCGGCGCGGCGATTGCCTGGACGCTCTGGCTGGCGCCCTTCGTCGTTTTCGGCGCCTTCATCGCCGTCGCCTACACACTCGAACTGGCCGGAGGTCGCTTCCACGGCGATCTCTGGTTTGCGCTCGCCTGGGGCGCCTTTCCCGTGCTTACGGCCTATGTTGGCGCCAGCGGAACGCTACGCGCGGAGGCGCTCCTGGCGGCGCTCTTCGCCGCCCTCCTTTCCGTCGCCCAGCGCCGGCTCTCGACCCAGGTGCGCAATATCCGTCGGCACATGAGCGAGATCTACGGCTCGCTTGTCTACAAAGACGGGAGCGTCGAAGTGATCGACGAGCGCATACTCCTAGCCGCTCCAGAGGCGGCGCTGCGAGCTCTCAGCGCTTCGGTCGTAGTGCTTGCCGTTGCGCTAGTCGTGCTCAGACTCTCCTGAGCGGGCGACGGCTCGCGTACTAGACTCTCCGCCATGTGGGACGTCCTCAGCTGGCACAACGGCACTCTGAGCATCGCCTGGTGGGCCGTGCTGGTGCTCATCTGCTTCCTGCTCGGCATGGCCGGGCACGGCGGCGAGCACTGGCACAAGCACTAGGTAGATCCTTAGGGCCTATCCCGGTAGGCCCGCACAACCGATGCGGCCGATTCGCGGCGCCAGGAACCACCCGATCCACTCACCGCACTACCAGTGCGCTTTCGCGGCTCGTGCGGCCCCCGGCATCCACGCCTCGACCGCCTCAGCC
>DATCCQ010000106.1:0-2099 GCA_036511185.1 Gaiellaceae bacterium | reverse complement strand
CCGAGCCGTGAACGAGCCAGTAAGCGAAGGCAACGACCAGCGAGCCGGTGAGACCGCTACGGAAGGGGTCGGTTGTCTTCCGCCGCGTTGCCATCAGCGCGCTCACGAGAAAAGAGAGAAAGAGAAGAGCTCCGACCGCTCCGGTTTGCAGCAGCACCTTGAACTCGATTGAATGCGGGTTCGTCGGCTCCTCGTCGCTTCGCCTCGCGTGGACGTACTCGACGGCGAAGTTGTTGGCGCCCACTCCGCCAACCGGATGGGCACGGAACTCGTTCACCGAGACGCGCCAGAAGTCGTAGCGGTGCGTTCCGTAGAAGGAGGTGAAGTGGCTCGAGCTCGAGTCACCGACCGCCCCGCTCGAGAAATTGTGCCAGGCGGTGTCGACGTGCCGTATGGGATGGCCAACCGCGCTCACGGCAACCGAAGCCGCGATCACTAGCGCGAGGCCGAAGGAGGCGACCACGCCTCGGTTGAGCCTGCGGGCGGATCTCTCGCTCATTGCGACGCGCCTGTCGAGAACGGCTACCAGGGTGCCTAGTACGAGAAGTAGGGCGAACGGCAGGAGCATGCCGTTCCGAGCCAGAGCCAGCGCGTGAGCGAGCTGATGGTCGCCCCGCTCCCCCGCTCGGAAGACGCCGAGCAGTCTGCTCAGGTTGAGGGACGATACGGCGATCACCGTCAGCGCCGCCACAAGCGCTCGACCGCGACCACTAACAAGCACGACGAAGAGCAGGAATACGACCGGGAATGCGTACATAGACCCTCGGCTCTGCGCCAACACGGCCATCTGCACGAGCAGGCTCGCGCTGGCCGCGAGCAATCCGCGCGCAAGCGGCGGCAGCTCTTTCCTCGAGACGAGATACAGCACCGGCCAGAGCGGGATCAGGAAGAGCGCGGCTTCGCCGTTTGGATAGTCGATCGGCGAAGCGAGTCGCGAGGCGAATAGAATCGACGCGGGGTGACCACCGTGCACAGCGTGCTCGATGGTTATCAACCCGATCGCCGCTATCGCTACTGCGTAGAGCGACACGAAAAGCGCAGCGATCCTCGCGTTCATACGCCAGCGCGAGAAAAGCGCGTAAACGGTGAAGTAGAAGAGCGTCTGGTTGGCGCCGTCCCAGGCGTCGCCCTTCACCCCCGCCCAGGTGATCGAAAGGAAGCTCCAGAGTGCAAACAGGGCGAACAGCACCAGCGCCGCCGTTCGCCACTCACTTAGGCGCAGTGAGTACCGCGAGTCGAAGACGCAGATCACGAGTAGCCAGAGCGTGATCAACGCGCCCGGATACCAAACCGTCGCGGGGAAGCCGCCCTGATCGCCCGCCCAGAAGACCAGCAGGATCATCGTGGCGGCAAGGGGAATGGCGATCGCGAGGTCGGAGAGACCACCCGGCCAGATTCGGCTCAGCCACTGCGTCCGCCCGGCCGCCGTCTCGCGAGTAGCCAGAGGAGCTCCGGCGTCGTCAGCCGAGGAGGAATCGGCGTGTGGCATGGCGCTTGTTATACATCGCGCGAGCGCTCCGCGAGCTAGCCGGGGAAGTTCTGTTCCCAGACAAGACGTAGTCCCTCGAGAGTGAGAAACTCGTCGATTGCTTCAATCGTGTGGCAGTGCGGCACGATCAGCTCGGCTAGTCCGCCGGTGGCGATCACCTTGACCTTCCCGTCGAGCTCGCCGCGCATCCGTTCGACGATGCCGTCTACCTGGCCGGCGAAGCCGAAGACGAGGCCCGATTGGAGCGCCGCAATGGTGCTCTTGCCGATCACGTTCGCCGGCTCGGCGAAATCCACCTGGCGCAGCCGCGCCGCACGAGCGAAGAGAGCCTCCATGGAGATCTCGATACCGGGCGCCAGCACGCCACCGATGTACTCGCCCTCGGCCGAGATGGCGTCGAAGTTGGTGGCCGTCCCGAAATCAACCGCGATGCAGGGAGCGCCGTGACGATCGAGCGCTGCGATCGCGTTGGCGATGCGATCGGGGCCGACCTCGCGCGGGTCGTCGAAGCGAATGGCGATGCCCGTGCGCGTTCCGGGGCCGAGCACGATCAGCTCGCGCTCGAGCCAGCGCTCGGCGAGCTCCTCGTAGCTGCGCACGAGGGACGGCA
>DATCCQ010000105.1:0-3135 GCA_036511185.1 Gaiellaceae bacterium | reverse complement strand
TCGCAAGCTTTGCGGAGGCCAGTCGCTCTCGGGCGCGTCGCAACGCGACGAGCAGTGAAGCGACGCGATGTTCTGAAGCGGAATCAGAATGTGGCCGTTCAGCTCGACGTGGGCAACATCCTCGACTATGCAGTACGCGGTCAACACGCCTTCCTGATAATCGCCACCGAAGAGCGCGATCTCGACCCGCTCGCCCTTGTACTTGTTCGTGTAGTCGTCCACCGTAAATTCAGTCTACCCGGCGCAGTTCTCCTATTGGCCGGCGCCGAGGCGGGCCCGCGGCGTACGTCCTACGATACGTGCCATGGATCTCGGTCTCGAGGGCACTGTCTGCGTCGTCACCGGCTCGAGTTCGGGGATCGGCTTCGAAAGCGCTCGCATGCTCGCCGAGGAGGGGGCCCGAGTAGTCGTCTGCGGCCGAGACGAAAAACGAACGGAAAAGGCTCGGGAGCAGGCAGGGGCGATGCTTGGCGTGGCGCTTGACTTCTCCGATCCCGCCGCTCCAAGCGGGCTCATTCGCAAAACGGAGAAGGAGCTCGGGCGAGTGGACGTCCTCGTTAACAATGTCGGCGTTGCCTACCAGATCGCTTTCGATGAGCTGACCGAAGAGCACTGGAGCTCGATCTGGAATCTCAACGTGATGAGCTACGTGCGGACGATCCAGGCGGTGCTGCCCGGCATGCGCGCGCGTCGGCAAGGTGTGATCGTCAACGTCTCCTCGACCGCCGGCAAGCGCCCCTCCACGGGGATGCCGAACTATTCGGTCTCGAAGGCCGCAGTGCTCTCGCTCTCGCGCTTAGTGGCCGACCTCTACGCGAAGGATGGCATCCGCTGCAACGCGGTCGCGCCCGGCCCGACTGCCACCGAGGCTTGGCTCGGCGAGGGTGGTTTGGCTGATCAGTCGCGGATCGGGAAGGAGATATCGCGCGAGGAGATACTCGGCGCGGTCGGCGCCGGACGCCCGCTCGGGCGCCTGGCCGAGCCAGAGGAGATCGCGGCGGCAATCGTTTTCCTCTGCTCCGCGCGCTCGAGCTACGTGACCGGCGCCGCCTGGAGCGTGGACGGCGGCACGGTGCCGATCATCATCTAGACGGATTCAACACCCGGCGAAAACGCCGCGTCGAAGGCGTGCGCCAGCACTATCGCTGACGGGCAGCACGTCGAGGAAGAGGACACCACGGTGGGCGAGTGCTCAGGAATGTCCCTCGACAGATCACGTCGGTGGCGGCACGATTCTCGCGATGACTGACCCGACCTGAATCAAGCCGGTTCGGAGAGCGTGTGACCAAAACGGCGTCTGTACTATAAAGTCGATGCCGTGAAGTGGACGCGGATACTTGGCAGTTTCATTGGCGTCGTCCTGCTTGTCCCCGCCGTCGGCTGTGGCGGACACGCTGAAAAAAAGACCACGCTCGAGCTCGTGGCGGTTAACCCCTACCTTCACGGTCTCGGAAGCAAGGCCGTCTTCCATCTTCGTTGCAATCCGCCCGGCGGCGACATCGCCCATCCCGCGCGCGCTTGCGCGGCGCTTGAGCAGAACCCGAACGCTCTTCTGCATCCGAAGCCGGCCAATTGCTCCGTCACCGCCTTCAACTTCACGATCAGCGGTCGTTTCGAAGGCCGGCCGGTGAACGTGAAGACGACTTCCTGCTGGACGTCGCAGATGAAGTTGCTCGATCTGCTTGGGATCGTGACTCAGTTCGACACGCACCTTGTTTCTTAGGGCTGAAACCGAGCTCGCTCGCGACGACGGTGGACACGCCGGCGAAAACACCGATCTGGCCTCACCGCCTGTGGTACTCAGGTGGCAGTAACCCGACATGTGCCAGAGTGACTTCGCCGGGCCGCGGGATGCTGCCTCCGCCGCACATATGTATCGCGCCTTGGGAGAGTGGGGGGAGGACGTTGGATTAGCGAGTCGCCCGGAACTCTGATCCCGCCTGGGAAAGGGAGTTTTGGGGGACGCGACGGCGTTCTCGGACAGTCCGACGGTCCCAACTAGCATCCCACCAACAGGCACACGACTCCTGGAGGGTTGAGATGGAGCGAAGGCGACTTGGCAAGCAGGGGCTAGAGGTATCAGTGCTAGGGCTCGGCTGTATGGGCATGTCGGAGTTCTACGGCTCGGCCAGCGAAAGTGAGGCCATCGCCACGATTCATCGTGCGCTTGACCTCGGAATCACTCTCCTCGACACCGCCGACATGTACGGGCCTTTCATCAACGAGCGGCTCGTCGGTAAGGCGATTGCCGGGCGCCGCAATGAGGTAGAGCTGGCGACGAAGTTCGGCAACGAGCGTCGCGCGGACGGAAGCTGGGTCGGTATCAACGGGCGCCCGGAGTACGTGCGCGCCGCCTGCGCCGCCTCGCTTGAGCGTCTAGATGTCGACGTGATCGACCTCTATTACCAGCACCGCGTCGACACGAACGTTCCGATCGAGGAGACTATCGGAGCGATGGCCGAGCTCGTCGCGGCCGGGAAAGTGCGCTATCTCGGGCTATCAGAGGCGACGCCGGCGACGATTCGCCGCGCCCACGCCGTGCATCCGATCACCGCACTGCAGACCGAGTACTCGCTTTGGACGCGTGATGTCGAGGAGGAGATCCTCCCGACGGTACGTGAGCTCGGGATCGGCTTCGTCGCCTACAGCCCGCTCGGACGCGGCTTCCTCTCGGCTCAGATCAGGCGCCGTGAAGATCTCAAAGAGGGCGACTTCCGCGCAAGAAACCCGCGCTTCGAGGAGGGAAACATCGAGCGCAATTTGGAGTCGATCGACCGCGTTGCGGAGATCGCGCGCGAGAAGAACGTGACCCCGGCGCAGCTAGCGCTCGCTTGGTTGCTCGCGCAGGGAGACGACATCGTCCCGATTCCGGGCACAACTCGTACTTCTCACCTCGAGCAGAATCTGGCCGCGCTCGAGATCGAGCTGAAGAGCGAAGACCTGGCCCGGATAGATGAAGCGTTTCCGCGAGGCGCCACAGCCGGCGAACGCTACGCGAACATGTCGACGGTGAATCGCTAACTCACGGCCGGCCGCTCGGCCGACTACTCTGGCTCCTGCGATGCCCGAGCCTACCGGGAAGGTTGTTGACTCCTTCGAAACCCGTGTCAGGGAGCTTGAGGAGCGCTCGCTATC
>DATCCQ010000104.1:0-7024 GCA_036511185.1 Gaiellaceae bacterium | reverse complement strand
TGCTCGTCGGTGCTGGACTCCGCCGGGTTGCGAGCGACCGCCGGTAGCGCAATTCGAGCTGATGATCGCAGGGCCTCGCGCGGCTCCCGTCAGGGCACCGCACTGAGTTGGCTGCCGACCTTTCGAACGCGCTCTCACGCTCCGGGGACTCCCGCCGGTCGGGCAAGCTCGCATTGAAAGTCTGGCCTCGCTAGCCAGTCTGCCTCGAGCACGGACGGGTACGAACTCGACCCCCGCTCGCGCGTTCGTACGTCGAAGCTCGGGTTCACACCCCCCCGACCCAAGCTTCTCCGCGTCCAGCGGTTCGTACCTCGCACTTTGGTTTCGTCGAATTACCCCGGAGAATCGGGATTTGGAGCTAAACGGAGCACTTTCGAACCCTCAAATCACGGTTGAGTTATCCAGATTGAGTGCGATTCACGGGCGACTGTTGCTCACGGTAACAGCGAATCCACGTCATTCGCGCTCATCTCCGGCCCGCCCTAGCCCGGTAGTGGAGACGATCACCTGCGTGCTTGAGCTTGCGGGCCGGCCGATGCGGGCACGCGAGATCCACGCCGCAGCGGAGCAGCTCTTCGGCCAGCCGCTTCGCTGGACATCGCTGAAAGGAGCCTTGGCCGAGCACGCCTCGAGCCCTGAGCGGCGTTTCCGGCGTGTCCGTCGCGGTGTCTACGAGTTAGCTAGCTCTGCAGGCCAGACAGCCGAGCCTCTATGAAACTCAGAGCGTTTCACGTGTGGCTCGGGAGTTCTTGACCGCCCATGCCCATTTCGACAAACCAAAGGTTCGTTACTCAAACCGTGGGTTAGAGCCGAGCGCGTTGAACATGATCGCGGGTGGTGATCGCGACGGCGGGCGAGCCTAGCGATCGGCAGCAGGTCGAGTAGGCTGCGCTATCGCCGAACAGGAGGGCCTGCTCTCGTCCGTGGAGGAGAGCCGTCGCCTCCGGGGAAGGAATCCCACAGTGCGCGCAGGCAAGAGCAGCGGACCGGCGGCCGCACACGACGATGTAGATGGCAGCCGCCGCGTATGCTCGTCGCTCTTTTTCTTTCCCCGCGGCGGATCGGCGTATGTCGCCCGCGCCCTCTGCTACGAGCTGCCCGCCGCCGGCTGGCAGACGACGCTTGTCGCAGGCTCGCTCGGAGCATCCGGCCAGCCTACGAACGCCGCGACGTTCTTTGCTGGAATCGACGTGCGATCTGTCGAGTACGCGCCCGCGGCGGCGCGTAGCGACCCTTTTGTCGCTTCTGTCCCGTTTCCGCCGTCGTACGAGGATCGGCCCGGTGCTCCGGATCGCGTGTTCGCGGCTGTCAGTGACGGCGCCTACGAGCGCCTTGTCGTCGCCTGGAGCGAAGCGCTCGCGGACGCGGGCGCAGCCGGCGCGGATGTGCTCCACCTGCACCACCTGACGCCGGCGAACGAGGCTGCGCTCAGGTCGTTCCCGAATATCCCGATCGTTGGGCAGCTGCACGGCACCGAGCTCGCGATGCTGCGCGCGATCGAGGCGGGCCCTCCGCCAGGGTGGGACCATGCGGCAGCCTGGGCGGCCCGACTTCGCGGTTGGGCGCAGGCATGCACGCGGCTGATCGTCCCGCCGGGCTCCGAATCAGAGGTGGAGTCGCTGCTCCGTGTCTCACCCGCGCGTCTCGTCGCGATCCCCAGCGGCGTCGAGCTCGAGCTCTTCCGCCCGCGGCCGCTTCTTGCGAGCGAACGCCTCTCCTTCTGGCACCGCTGGCTGGCCGCCGAGCCGCACGGCTGGGACGAGACTGGCCAGCCGGGCACCGTCGGCTATCGGCGAAGCGAGCTTTGGCCGTTCGAGCAGGCAGAGACGATATTCTTGTTCGTCGGCCGTTTCACGGCGGTCAAGCGGATTCCGCTCTTGCTGGCAGC
This sequence comes from Gaiellaceae bacterium, assembly GCA_036511185.1. Lineage (GTDB taxonomy): Bacteria > Actinomycetota > Thermoleophilia > Gaiellales > Gaiellaceae > Fen-549. Next base: position 5,136 of record DATCCQ010000104.1, on the reverse strand, counting down.
GCACAAGCGCGCCCAGGAGCGCTTCCGCGCCCCGGCTCCGCTCGTGCTCGTAGGCGGTCACCCCGGCGAGTGGGAAGGCCAACATCCGCTCACCGTAATCCGCGAGCTCGGTAACGATCAGGCCTTTCTTGCTGGTTGGCACGACCACGCACAGCTATCGCAAGCGATGAACGCGGCGGATCTGCTCGTCCTGCCCTCGGTCGCGGAGGCGTTCGGGCTCGTGCTCGTCGAGGCGATGGCCTGCGGCCTGCCTGTGATAGCGGTCGATGCGCACGGCCCCGCCGAGATCGTAGAGCCCGAAACCGGCTGGCTCGTACCACCCGACGACGAGACGGCACTCACGGATGCCCTAGTCGTCTCCGCGAACGATCGCGTAGAGCGGCAACGGCGCGGCACCCATGCCTTGCTCCATGCCCAGCGGCACTTCAGCTGGCAGCGGATCGCGCGGCGCGTGGCCCAGGTCTACGCGCAGGCGCTAGCCGACAACGCCTGGAGGGTTTGAAAACAGTCCACTGATGACCGCATCCCCAACCGTCAGCCGAAACTCGCCCGCGTCCCGGGGTTTGTACCTCGCACTTTGGTTGTCCACGTTTGCCCCGTAAAACCAGGCTTTGGAACTAAACGGGGCACGTTCAAACCCTCGAGCCGGAGTTGAGCTCTCTCGACTGGGCGCGCTCCACGACGAGTTGCTCCGTAAGGCCTTGGTCAATCACCGCGAGCCTCGCCCTGCTCCGCCCAAGGCGAGCCCAGTGCTCGAGACCGTGGCACTAGTGCTCGAGCTGGCTGGCCAGTCGATGCGGGCGCTCGAGATCCACGCGGCGGCTTGTGAGCTCGCCGGTGAGCCATTGCTCTGGAAATCGGTGAAGGCAGCACTCTCCGCAGGCGTGATGGGTGAATACCCGCGCTTCCATAGGGTGCGCCGTGGCGTTTATGAGACAACTAGCGATCAGAGCTGTCGCCTTGCAGGATGCTACTCCGAGCCGATGATTCCTCCGGGCCTCCGACGCGCTCGCCCCGGTGCATTCGGGCTACATTGACGGCAACGTGGACCGAGATGACTGGAACTGCCGCTACCAAGGGGACGATCTGCTCTGGACGGACCGGCCCAATCGCTTCCTCGTCGCGGAGGTAGGCGGACTCGAGCCGGGAAGAGCGCTAGATCTCGCCTGCGGCGAGGGCCGGAACGCGGTCTGGCTCGCCGGACAGGGTTGGCAGGTGACGGGCGTCGATTTCTCGCAGGCGGCGATCGAGAAGGCGCGCCTGCTCGCCGAGAACCGCGGTGTCGAGGTCGACTGGGTCTGCGCCGATCTGCTCGAGCATGCGCCGCCGCCGGAGGCGTTCGAGCTTGTGATCGTCTTCTACCTGCAGCTGCCGGCTGAAGGGCGGCGGAAGATCTTCCCGCGCGCGGCCTCCGCCGTCGCGCCCGGAGGCACCTTCCTGCTCGTGGCCCACGACTCCAGCAACCTCGAGCGCGGTTTCGGCGGGCCGCGTGACCCGGCGGTTCTATACGGCGCCGAGGGGGTCGTGTCCGTCCTCGACGGCTTCGAGATCGAGCAGGCCGGGCCGGTCTTGCGAACGGTCGAGACCGCTGACGGACCACGAGAGGCGATTGACGCTTTGGTGCGGGCTCGGCGACCGGAAAGGCCATAGTCGTCGCGAGCAGCGGATCAGTGGGAGCCAACATCGGCTCGGTCTGTTACGTTACAGCTAGATGCGTTTAACATATAGATGAGTGAAAGAAGTGGTACGGATGAGAGGACGGGGCCCGGGACAGGGTTTCGAGGAAGGCAGAAGGGGCGAAGGCGGTGGATGTGCGCCGGGTCGCGGCACCGGTCGAGGTATGGGCGGAGGCCGCCTGTTGGAAGCAGCGGTGCTCGCCTCGCTCGCCCTTGAGCCGGCGCACGGATACGACCTGCGGAAAGCGGCCGAGGAGTTGAGCAGCGGTTTCGTATGCGCCGATCCCGGCGGCACCTATCGCCTGCTCCGCCGGCTCGAACAAGAGGGGTTCGTCCGCTCGACATGGTCGGAGGGCGAGCACGGCCCGCAGCGCCGCGAGTACGAGCTCACCGGCGAAGGTCGTGAACTCCTCGCACAGTGGGGTGAGCACCTACGGCAACGCGAGCGCGCTTTCCGCTCGGTGATCGAGGCTATCGACAGGGCGATCAAGCCCGGGGAGCGCGCGTCGGGCGCTCGCACGTCTTCCTAGATCCCTCGACGATGGAGGTCGAGGCGAGGGCATTCACAAACGGCAGCCTGGAAAGGCTGGGAGAACCTAGGCAGGGAGGAATCGGATGAGCAAGGATGGCGTGATCGTGCTAGCGGTGCCCTCAAGCGGCAACGGCGGTCTCGAGGCTAAGCGTTCGGAGCATTTCGGCAAGTGCGACTGCTTTACGATCGTGGAGATAGAGAACGGCGATATCGGCAGCGTGCGAGTGCTCGAGAACCCGCCGCACGAGCACGGAGGCTGCCTGCGACCGGTAAAGCTCCTCGCTTCGAGCGGCGTTTCGGCGCTGATAGTTGGCGGAATCGGCGGTCGCCCGCTGGCCGGCTTCAGAAAGGCCGGTATCGACATCTTCTTCGACAAGCAGCTGCCGACGGTGAGCCAGGCGGTCGATGCCGTTCGGGCGGGAGCTGTCGAGGCGATCCAGCCCGAGTCGGTGTGCAACTGCTGAGCGGCGCCGGTTCCGTCTTACTACCCGCCCAGACTCGGGCTTAGGATTTACGTATACGCCGTTTCCTCATCATCTTCGTAACCACGATCGCCCTGCTTGTCGCGGGGTGCGGGAGCCATAAACAATCAGCGCCGTCGAAGCTCGTCTCACCGGCTGACTTCGCGGCGGCGGTTGCCGAGCCGGGCACGGTGACGATCAATGTGCTCGGCCCGGGGACCGAGTCGATTCCGGGCACCGATCTAGCTATTCCGGCCGATCAACTCGCCGCCCGCCGCAGCGAGCTTCCGCCGCTTTCAACGAAGCTAGCCGTTTACTGCATGCACGGAAACACGAGTGCGGTCGCCGCCCAGACGCTCGCGCAGCTCGGCTACAAGGACATCGTCGAGTTGCGCCGTGGAATGGCGGCCTGGGTGGAGAGCGGGCGTTCGCTCAAACCCGCTTCCAGCTGAGCGATCAAGTTCGCTTGCCGAGCAGCTCGCTCAACTCCTCGAACTGGCGCTGCATACTGCCGCAGACCTGCTCGCAGAGCCCAAGGACGCCCTCGTCCACGATTCTGTAGTAGACGAAGTTCCCCTGCTGGCGCCGGCCCACGATTCCCGCCTGCGAAAGGACGCCAAGGTGCTTCGAAACATTCTGCTGCGACGCGCCGGTAGCCTCGACGAGGTCGCCGACGCAGGCCTCGCCCTCGCGCAGCCGGTCGACTAGCGTGATTCGCATTGGCTCGGAGAGCACGCGGAAGCGCGCCGCGATCAGGTTGCTGAGTTCGCCCGGAATTGGGTGTGGAAGGCTCATGAAGAACACCATTTCATATCGAACGGGCAACGCCCATGTAGTTGGGTGCTCGTCTGCATCAGATGACCCGGCCGCCGGGCGGATGCAGCGGTAAGCCGGCCCGTGCCCAGCTCACGAGGCCTCCGTCTAGATTCTCAACATCGTGACCGGCCGCTCGCAGCGCTTTCGTCACAGTGCCGCTACGGCTGCCGGTGCGGCAGACGACAACGATCTTCTTTCCCTTGGGAAGCTCTCGCTGCCGTGCAGCCAGTTCGCGCATTGGAATGTGCAGCGCGCCGCGTATGCGACCAGCCTTCCATTCGCTCGGCTCACGAACATCGAGCGCAACGGCAGCGCGCGTGCGAAGCAGTTCCGCTGCCTGTGCAGCCTCTATGCCTTCAACGCGTGAGAAGAAGCCCATCGCAACCTCAGATCGACTCGGCGTATGCCACGGGATCATCCCGAGACCCGGGCTCGGTCGTAGCGACCTCTACCTCCAGCGAGACCGGAAGATCGAGCGAGGTGGTGACGAGGCAGGCTTCCTCGGCCTTATGTGCGAGCTCGAGCGCGAGTGCCTCCTGGCCCGGTTCGGTCACGATCGCGAGCCGCATCTCGATTCGCCTGAAGCCAAAGTGATCGTCATCCCGCACGCCCGCGACCCCGTCCGCGCTCACGTGGAGCTGTCGCAACGTCAAGCCCTCGCGCTCGGCAAGACCGGTCAGGGTGACCGCTAGGCACGAGGCCGCTGCCGCGACGAAGAAGTCCTCAGGGCTCCAGACGCTCGGGTCGGTCCCCTTGAACACCGGCGGCGGCATGACCTCGACCTCGTGCTTACCCGAGACGCGCGTTACGACCTTACGGCCAGCGAGCCAATCGACCTCGAGCGGGAAGTGAAACTCCTTGACCTGCATACGACCTCCTGTTCGTTCTTCTGAGGTGGTGGAGGCTCAGGCGACCTGCGCCTCAGCCTCCTTGGCGAGTAGCTCGTCGAAGAGCTTGCCGATCGTTCCCGCCGGGTGGGCGCCGATGAAGCCCGTTACCGGCTCGCCGTTGCGGAAGACCGCGACGGTCGGGATGCTCTGGATCCCGTAGCGAGCGGCGACCGCGCTCTCGCCGTCGACATCCACCTTCTTCAGCTCGAGCTTGCCCGAGCGCTTGGCGACCTCGCTCTCGATCGCCGGTCCCAGGGCGCGGCAGGGAGCGCACCAGGCGGCCCAGAAGTCGACGACGACGGGGAGATCGTGCGAGCGCTCGATTACGTCGCGCTCGAAGTTCTCGATTGTGACATCCATCCTTGAATCTCCTTTCAATGCGAGTGCGCAACCGGCGCGTGCCGACGCGTAGCGATGTGGAAGAGGGTGTAGAGCGGGCAGAAGCCGACGGCGCTCGTGGCGAGCATGACCCCGGCCAGCACAAAGAGCACGATGCCGGCGATCGATCCGGCGCCCAGCAGGATCGCTGCGACGATGAGGATGGGCGTGACCACGAAGGTTCGAAGCCCACGATCTAGGTTGCTCATGTTCCTGTTCATGTCGATCTCCCTAGTTGAGTATCTACCATTCTACCGCTGTGTGGTTGTATAGTAGTACCCAACATGGTGCTTGGCAAACAACCGGCAGCGCGGATCCGCCTCTACACCTCCCCTTGGTGCGCTTACTGCGAGCGGGCGAAGGCGCTGCTCGAGCGCCACGGA
>DATCCQ010000103.1:0-3500 GCA_036511185.1 Gaiellaceae bacterium | reverse complement strand
GAGATCCGCGCTGTCGGCAGGCTCGAAGGGCGATCTGGCGCGCTTCCGGAGGCTCGGCTGGGGCGTCTACGAAGCTTTCCGTTACTAACGGACACTCTTTCTCGCACCACGCCCTCGGCTCGCGGGCCGATCACGAGCCCGTTTTGCCGACGAAGACCTTACCGATCGAGAACGCGGGCCCGATCGGCGCGCCCAGCGCGAAGTACTCTGCCGTCGCGTTCCCGAGTACGAATGCGATCGGGTCGAGCTTGCGGATGTCGATGTGGCCTTCCTCATCTAGGCAACCCTCATCGACCTTGACGTCCTTAATCTCGCCGATGAACTGGGTGTGCAGGCCCAGCTCGTGCACTTGGACGACCGCGCACTCAACGACGAGCGGAAACTCCGCCACGAAGGGCGCGTCGACGAACTCGGCCGCCACGGGCGTCAGTCCGGCGGCGGCGAACTTGTCGGTGTCGCGACCCGAGGCCAAACCGAAGGAGTCCGCCTGAGCGGCTTGCTCTCGACTGGGCAGACTGATGGTGAATGCCTTGCGGGCGATGATGTTGCCGTGTGATGCGGTGGCGCTCCGCAGCGACACGGAGATGCAGGGTGGCTTGGAGCAGGCGATACCGCCCCAGGCCGCCGTCATCACGTTCGGCCGTCCCTCGGCGTCGTAGCTGCCAACGGCGAGGACGGGCGTCGGGTAGAGCAGTGCCTTGGCTCCCAGCGACTTCTTCACGTTGCCTCCTAGGTTCGTACTGTTGGCTGCCGTGTCAGTACGGCGCAGCCCATTATGCGGACGTTGGCGGCGTCGCGGCGACGGACGACTCCTCCGAAGCTCGGCGCGGAATCGAAGTGGGAAACGTAGGCAGAAACCGCGATTTCAGAGGTCGGGGTTTGGACGTCGCATTTTGGTTGTCCGCGTTCACTCTGGAAAACGGGCTTTGGAACTAAACGGAGCACGTTCAAACCCTCGAGCCGGGGTTGAGCTTTCTCGGCTCGGCGCGCTCCACGACGAGTTGCTCCGCAGAGCCTCGGTCAATCCTCGTGAACCTCAGCCTGCTCCCACCAAGGTAAGCCCGGTGCTCGAGACAGTGACGCTGGTGCTTGAACTGGCCGGGGAGCCGATGCGAGCGCGCGAGATACATGCTGCAGCTTGCGAGCTCGCGGGCGAGTCGCTGCTCTGGAAATCCGTCAAGGCAGCGCTGGCCGCCTGCGCCGATGGGTCCGAAGCGCGCTTCGAGCGGGTTCGGCACGGTTACTACCGAATCAGAGAGCATGTGACGCAACTACCCGAGTAACGATGGCCGGGTGTCCGCCAAGTCGGTCTGATGTTCGGAGGGGATGGCGGCGCAGTCGAGCACTTGGCCGGTGGTTGCTTGCTGGAGCAGGCGGTAGCTTGGCCGCGTTAACCACAATCGTCTTTGGCGCGCTGTTCGAGCCGGCGAAGCCCTGCGCCTGCTTTTTCGAGATTCCGAATCCAATCTGAGACGCCCTGTCGACTCAAGGTCACACAAGAAATAGGTTAACGCTAGACAATTGGTGCTCTCGTTTACGCTCGGAGATTTACCACCCTAAGTGGTCGTGGTCGTAAGTTCGGTCGCGGTGGGTTGAAGGGACCTGGCGGCCGGCGTCGAAGGGGGGCCATAGCGAAGAGTCCCTTCGAGATCGTGCTGGGCGGCGAGGAGCATGCGGAGCTGGAGCGGCGAGTGGCCTGTTACACGCTGCCGTTCAAGGTGGTGCAGCGGGCGAAGATGGTCCTTTACGCCGCTGACGGGCTGGGCAACGCCGGAACGCCGCCTGTCTTGGGGCTGCGCTGCGGCGGATGAGCATTCAGGTAGAGGTAGCCGCCGGCGATCATCGCCAGGCCGGCGACCCCGGCGACGTAGAAGGCCAGGGCTGTCCCACCCCAGTCGCACAAGAGGCCGGTCAAGATGCCGCCGACCGGCGACAGGCCAGCCCAGGCGTAGTAGTAGATCCCGAGGACGCGCCCGCGCAGGTGGTCGGGGGACTGGAGCTGGACGTAGGTGTTCGAGTGAGCGGTGTAGACGGTGAAGAAGACCCCAGTCAGGAACAACAATACGACGTCGGCACTCGTCGAGCGCAGCGGGGCGAGCGTGAACTGGGCCGCGGTGAAGCAGGCCGCGCCGGCCATCATCGTCTTCAAGGACGCTCTCCCGAGGGCCGCCGTCACCAGGGCGCCTAGCAGGGCGCCGGCACCGAAGGCCGCCGAGATGACGCCGAAGGTCTGCGGCCCACCGGCGAGGGTCTGCTTGGCCAGAACCGGCAGCAGGACGTTGAAGTTGAAGCAGAGGACGGCGAACACGGTCGTCATCCCGATCACGGCAAGGATCCGCGGGCTCTCTCTGACGAACCGTGCTCCATCGCGGAGGCCTTCCCACATCCGCGGCCGGCCCCGACGCTCGAGCGGGAAGAGCTCGGCCGGGTCCATCAAGTAGAGCGCGACGAGGACGGCCAGGAACGAGACGGCGTTCAATACGAAGCACCAGCCGAGGCCGGCGCCGGCGATCAGGACCCCGGCGATCGAAGGGCCGGCGATGCGGCCGATGTTGAACAGTGTCGAGTTCAAGGCGATCGCGTTCGGGAGCTCGGCGCGTCCGACGAGCTGGTAGGTCAGCGACTGGCGCGAAGGCGTGTCGACGATCTGAGCGAGGCCGCCCAAGACGGCGAGGGCGTAGATCTCCCCGAGGGTGATGACCCCAGTCAAGGAGAGCGCGGCCAGGGAGGCAGCGGTCAGGAGCTGGATGGACTGTGTCCCCATCACCGCTTTGCGGTTGTCGAGCCGGTCGGCTAAGACGCCGCCGAAGAGGCCGAAGAGCATGTAGGGCCCGAAGCTGGCGATGGCGAGGGCGCCGACGGCAGTCGCGGAATGGGTCAGGCTGAGGACGAGCCAGGCTAGGGCTGCGTTCTGCATCCAGGTCCCGGCCACGCTGACTACCTGGCCGGAGAAGAACAGCCGGTAGTTGCGGTGGTGGCGAAGGGAGGCGAACGTCCGCCTGCCGGCAAGGCGCAATCGCGTCATTCAACCACTCCTGTTCGAGAGGCATCAGAGCCTGATGGCGCCGCCAGCGCGGACGCTCGCCCGACCTGAGGTCGGAGCGCGTCGTCTGGCATCTCATTCAACTTAGCAGAGCCTAAGTGGTCGTAGTCGTAAGTTCGGTCGCGGTGGGTTGAAGGGACCTGGCGGCCGGCGTCGGAGAGGGGGCCATGGCGAAGAGTCCCTTCGAGATCGTGCTGCTCGAACGGCCCGCAGGGCCGCTTGCTCTCGTAGTAGTTGCGCTCGTACTCGGCGCGTATCCTGCTCGGCGAGGGCGAGGCGTTTGGTATCCGCACTTCGGTGAAGGCGTTACTCTCGGGCCCCGTCCGCGGCAGGAAGCTTCGGTGAGTGTTGGCGCATACGAATCGCCCAGAGGTGGCAGCAGCGTTGGAGGCCAAGTGTCCTCAATGCCTCACCACCGTCTTGGGTTTCCAGGCCGGAGGGTGCAGCGGAGGATGTA
>DATCCQ010000102.1:0-2475 GCA_036511185.1 Gaiellaceae bacterium | reverse complement strand
CGCGTGCTCGACCTGAAGGCGTACTACCGTGGCACGAGCGTCGATCTCGCGCCCGACCCGGCGCTCTACCGTGCGGTCGCGGAGGCGTTTCCGGCCGCGGTGATCGAGGACCCCTGGCTCGAGGACGGCTGCCGCGAAGCGCTCCGTGGTGCCGAAGACAGGATCAGCTTCGACGCGCCGGTGCATTCGCTGGACGACCTCGACCGCCTGCCGCTCACTCCCCGCTGGCTGAACGTGAAGCCGTCGCGTTTCGGCACGGTGCAGAAGCTGCTCGCGTGCGTCGACGCGTGCGAGGAGCGCGGCATCCGCATGTACGGCGGCGGCCAGTTCGAGCTCGGACCTGGGCGGCGCCAGATCCAGCGGCTGGCGAGTCTCTTCTATGCGGACGGCCCGAACGACGTCGCGCCGTCGGAATACAACGAAGGCGGCGCGCGCCCAGGTCTCGCGGCGAGTCCCTTGCCGGCGCCGGCGGGAGTGGGGTTCTGAACCGCCGCTACTAGTAGGACTTTGTTAGTTCGTTGAAGGGACCATCGTTTGCGTCTCGAACGGTGTCCGCGTTGGCGGTCATCGTTGGAGGAGGATTCGGATGGAAGCTGCGATGGTTGAGAGGTCGGCGAGCGAGCCGCGCGAGCGGTTGCTCGCGTTTGTCGATGAGGTGGTGCGGCCGTTGCCGCATGTTCGTCAGCGGCAGAACGCGATTCTGTATGTGCGTGGGTTGATCGAGCAGGGTGGGCGCAAGAGTTTGCAGCCGACGTTGTTTCGGTTGGAGGAGTCGCCGGCGCGTTACGAGTCGGTGCAGCAGTTTCTGGCTGACTCGCCGTGGTCGCCGGAGCTGCTGGTGTGTGCCTGCGCGGAGCGGGTGGCGCCCGAGATCGGAGTGCTGGCCTGGATCGTTGACGACACCGGCATCGCGAAAGATGGCAAGCATTCGCCGGGTGTGAAGCGTCAGTACTCGGGCACGCTCGGGAAGATCGGCAATTGCCAGGTCGCGGTTTCGCTGCACGCGGTCGGGGTGCGGGGGACGCTGCCGCTGGGTTGGGCGCTGTATCTGCCCGAGGAGTGGTGCTCCGACCGGGAGCGGCGGCGGAAGGCGAAGATCCCCGAGCGGGTCGTCTTTGAGACGAAGCCGCAGCTCGCCTCGGCGCTTGTCGAGCGGGCGTCGGGCTGGCAGCTGCCGGCAGCGCCGATCCTTGCCGACTGCGCCTACGGCGACGACAGCGCGTTGCGCACCCGCTTGCATGCGCTCGAGTGTGAGTACGTGCTCTCCGTCTCTGCCCAAGTCAGCGTCTACGGCCCGGAGACGGCCTTCGCGGTGCCGGAGCGCAACGGCAGCAGCGGCCGCCCGCGCACGGTCGCGCGGCCCGATCGCAAACCCGAGTCGGTGCGTCGGCTCGCCGAGCGGCTGCCTACGCGCGTCTGGAGGACGCTCTCCTGCCGCACGAAGCCGACGGGCGAGGACGTCGCGGGCCGCTTCGCTTTCGTCCGTGTCGTCGCAACCCACCCGGTCCGCACCGACTGTCTACCGCCGCGCGAGGAGTGGCTGATCATCGAGTGGCCGGCGGGAGACGAGGCGCCAAGCGACTACTGGCTCTCCAACCTCCCCGCCAGCACCAGCCGCGAGCGGCTCGCCCGACTTGCACGGCTGCGCTGGACGATCGAGCTCGACTACCGGCAGCTGAAAGGCGAGCTCGGGCTCGACCACTACGAAGGCCGCAGCTATCTCGGCTTCCACCATCACTGCGCCCTCGTCACCTGCGCACACGCGTTCCTCACGCTCGAACGGCTCGACCCAAAAGCCCGGCGGCCGGTCTGACATTGCCGCAGGCGGTGCTGCTGCTACAGCCCGTCCTGCGCTGCTGGGCCGGCCGCTGCCGAACCTGCCGACAGGCCGTCGATCTCAAACAGCTCACGCTCTCCCACCGACGCGAGTAACAAAGTCCTATTAGAGGCTTGATGTGAAACAGTCCGCGGCGTCCATTTCACATCAAACCTCTAGCCGGACAGCGCCGTCACGAGGTGCCCGATTGCGAAGCCGACGCCCGCGCTGACCGAGCCGACGATCATCACCTGGAGACCGGAGCGCAGCAGGGAACGGCGCGTTATCCGACCCTTCGCCACTCCGACGGCGAAGAGCGCAAGGAGCGTGCACGCGAGGCTGATCGCGAGCGCGACGTTCAGCGTGAAGAGGAAGTACGGCCAGAGCGGCACGATCGCGGCGCCCAGGTAGGTGGCACCGACGACGAACGCGTCGCCGAGTGCGGCGCCGCCTGCGTCGGGAGACAGTCCCAGCTCCTTCTGGACCTTCGTGCGCAGGAAGACGTTCGGGTTCGACGCGAGTCCGCGCGCGACCGTCTCGGCTTGCTCCCGGGAGAGGCCTTCGCGCTCGAGCACGACGGCTAGCTCGTCCGTCTCGCGCTCCGGGAACTCGTCGATCTCGCGGCCTTCAGCAGCGATCTCGGAGTCGTACAGCTGCTC
>DATCCQ010000101.1:0-3632 GCA_036511185.1 Gaiellaceae bacterium | reverse complement strand
TACGTGCTCGACCTGCGCCGGCGCGAATCGCTGACGATCTTCCTCACCACGCACTACATGGACGAGGCCGAGAACTGCGATCGGATTGCGATCATCGACGAGGGTCAGATCGTCGCGCTCGACCGGCCAGAGGTGCTCAAGGACTCGCTTGGCGGCGATCTCGTGACGCTTAGGGTTGAGGACAGCGCGGCGGCGGCCGCGGAGCTCTCCGCCCGCTACGAATTGAGCGCGAACGTCGAGGGCGACAGTGTCGAGGTCAAGCTGCCTCACGCCGAGAAGTTCCTGCCCGAGCTGATGCGCGGCCTCTCGTGCAAGATCCTGGCCGTCACAGTCCGCCGGCCGACTCTCGATGACGTATTCCTTTCGCTCACCGGCCACTCGATCCGCGACGAGCGGCCCACCGGTAACCACCAGCTTCGCCGCTACCTGAACACGCCCGGCATGAAGTCGCAGCTGAACTGATGGCCTACTTCTTCACAGCGGCGAGTCGGAAGGCAGTGGCTTGAGACAGTCTCTGCGCGGCATTTGGGTCGTCGCCTACCGCGAGCTGCTTCGCTTCGCTCGCGAGCGCTCGCGCCTGGCCTCGTCGCTCGGGATGCCGATCATCTTCATGATCGTCTTCAGCGAGGGGCTGAAGCGGCAGATCGGCGCGCTGACGGTAGGTGTCGATTTCGTCAAGTTCATGTATCCGGGCATCATCGCCATGTCGGTCTTCATCAACGCGATCTTCTCAGGGCTATCGGTCGTCTGGGACCGCGAGATCGGCTTTCTCAAAGAGGTGCTCGTCTCGCCGCTCAACCGCTCGGGCGTCGTGCTGGGCAAGGCGCTCGGCGCCTCGGTGATAGCGCTCTTTCAGGCCCTGGTGATGCTTGCGCTGGCGCCGCTCTTCGGCGTTCCGCTGTCGCTTAAGATCGTTCTCGAGCTGATACCCATCGTGTTCGTATTGGCCTTCTCGCTGGCCGGGTTCGGTCTTCTGATCGGCTCGCGGATGCGCTCCCAGCAAGGCTTCCAGGTGCTGGTTCAGATGGTCGTATTTCCGCTCACGTTTCTCGCCGGGGTCTTCTTCCCGGTGAACAACGTTCCGCGCTGGATGGAGATCGTCTCCAAGCTCAATCCGCTCACCTACGGGGTGGACGCGATTCGCCGCATCTTCCTCGCCGACGAGATCTCCGCCGGGGCGCTCGCCGTAAGTCATCCGATCATCGGCGTGACAGTATTCGGTCATACGACGACGATGCTCGAGGATGTCGCGGTGGTCGGCCTGCTCGGCGCCGTGCTCTTGATCGGCGCCGTCTTCTCCTTCAACCGGCAAACCTAGATCTCCGGCATCGGTCGGTAGCAGCGGTCGATTCGCTTGACTCTGGTTTTCGGTCGGCTGAGAATAGGCGGGTCGATGCCAGCTGCGCGCACCTACGTATTGCATGAGTAGCCTCGCCTCGCCATTCCTCCTTCTCGTCTTCGCGGCGGGAGCGGTCGCCACCTGGATCGCCGGTACCAGCCTGGCCAAGAGCACCGACGCTCTCGACAACCGTTTCGGCCTCGGCGACGCGATCGGCGGCATGGTCCTACTATCGATCGCGGGCACCCTGCCCGAGATTGCGATCACGGTCTCGGCCGTCATGCAGGGGCACCTCGATCTCGCCGCCGGCAACCTGATCGGCGGCATCGCCATTCAGACGATGGTGCTGATCATCTGCGATGCCGTCGTCGGTAAAAAGAGTGCGCTCACCTATCTCGTCGGCTCTCTCATCCCAGTGCTCGAGGCGCTGCTCGTAGTCCTCGTCGTCTCGTTCGTGTTGATGGGCGCGCTGCTCAAGCCGTCGGTTGCGATTGGGCCGGTGAGCCCGGCCTCGATCGCCATCGTCATCGTCTGGCTCTGCGGCATCATCGTCATCAACAGCGTCAGGAAATCTCCGTCCTGGGAAACGGTCGCACCGGGCAGCCGGCCGGGGCGCCCGCACCGGCGCGTTCCCCACCCCAAGGTTGCGACGCCGCACACCGGCACTTCCACCGGGCGCGTCGCGCTCTACTTCGGGATCGCCTGCGTCGTCACTCTGGTCGCCGGCGTCCTCCTCCAGATCGCCGGCAACGATCTCGCCGGTCGGGCCCACATGAACGGCGTCATCTTCGGCGCGACGGTGCTTGCCGTCGCGAGCGCGCTTCCCGAGATCTCATCGGGAATCAGCGCCGTTCGTCTCGGCGATCACGGTCTCGCCATGGGCGATATCTTCGGCGGCAACGCCTTCCAGGTCTGCCTCTTCCTCGTCGCCGATCTCATTGCGGGGAAGGCGGTCTTGCCGATGGCCGGGAATCAGAACAGCTGGCTGGCGATGCTCGGGATCGGCCTCACGTCCGTCTACGCGATCGGCATCATCTTCCGGCCCAAACGCTGTTACCTCCGACTCGGTGCCGACTCGCTCTTCGTGATCGTTCTCTTCGTGATCGGCATAGCCGGGCTGATAACGATTCCGGCGCACTAGGACGGGCGCTCTATCTGTCGCGCCGCTCGGAGTGGATTCAACGACTGGGGAGAACGCGCCGACCGTCGTGGCAATGCGCTTGAAATCCGTAGTTTCGTAGGTACACTTCGCAAGCTACTTTAGAAAGTGAAGCGACTAGGGCGACGAGGATGGATGAGCGCCCGAGAGGAGAGCGATGAAGGTAGCCGGCAACGTCTCCGAACTGATCGGCAATACGCCGCTCGTCCGGTTGCGGCGAATCTCCGAGGAGAGCGGCGCCGAGGTCGTGGCCAAGCTCGAGTTCTTCAACCCCGGAGGCAGCGTCAAGGACCGAATTGGCCTGGCGATGATCGAGGCCGCCGAGCGTGAGGGCAAGCTCGAGCCGGATACCGTCATACTCGAGCCCACGAGCGGCAATACCGGAATTGCGCTGGCGCTTGTCTGTGCCGCGCGCGGTTACAAGTGCACGCTTGTGATGCCGGAGACGATGAGCGAGGAGAGGCGCATGCTGCTGCGCGCCTACGGCGCCGATCTTGTGCTGACGCCGGGCGCTGAGGGCATGCCCGGCGCAATTCGTCGCGCCGAAGAGATGGCGGCCGCCGACGAGCGCTACTTCGTGCCGCAACAGTTCGAGAACCCGGCCAACCCTGAGGCCCATCGGCGCACCACCGCCGAAGAGATCTGGCGCGACACCGACGGGAAGGTGGACGCGCTCGTCGCTGGGATCGGCACCGGGGGGACGATTACAGGCATCGGTGAGGTGCTCAAGGAGCGCAAGCCAGATGTTCGCTGCATAGGCGTCGAGCCAGACGCCTCACCCGTACTGTCGGGCGGAGAGATAGGGCCACACGCGCTTCAGGGCATCGGCGCCGGCTTCGTGCCCAAGGTGCTGAACACCAAGATCTACGACATGATCGTGCGCGTAACAAACGAGGACGCTTTTGCCAGCGCGCGTCAGATCGCGCAGGAGGAGGGTTTGCTGGTTGGGATCTCCTCCGGTGCTGCGATCTGGGCGGCCGAGCAAATCGCCCAGCACGCCGAGAGCAATGGGAAGCTGATCGTCGTGATCGTGCCTTCCAACGGCGAGCGCTATCTATCGACGGCTCTGTACACCGACCTGGCCGACTGAGAGGGGTGGCTGGCGTGCTGAGAAAGATGAGACACGACATTCGA
>DATCCQ010000100.1:0-8770 GCA_036511185.1 Gaiellaceae bacterium | reverse complement strand
AACCTCGCCGGGCGGAGAAGGATCAAATGGCGACTGATGGCGACAATCGCTTCTCGATCGACGTGCCGGCGTCGCGGGGCACAGTCGCCGGGACATCCGGGTGCGCGCTGCGGATGGTCAATATCCAGAAGCGATTCGGCCTCTTTCAGGCGCTTCGAAACATCAATCTGGAAGTAGGTACAAACGAGATTGTCGGACTGCTCGGCGATAACGGGGCCGGCAAGTCGACGATGGTCAAGATCCTCACCGGGGTGTACGCCGCCAGCTCGGGCGGAAGGTCGTAAATTGAGACGAGCGTTGACGAAGACCCCGATCCGGCTGGCCGACGGGCGTGAACTCATCTACTTCGACGAGCAGGCTCGGAAGCGCGAGGAGATCGATCGTCGCGAGCTGCCCCAACTCGAGGTATCGATCGAGTTGCGCCACGATCCGCTACTCGACGCCGAGGTTGTGATCGCCTCGCACCGGCAGGAGCGGACCTACTTGCCCCGCGAGGCCGAATGCCCGCTTTGCCCCTCGACGCCCGAGCGCTCGACTGAGATACCGGCAAGCGAATACGACGTCGTCGTGTTCGAGAATCGCTTTCCCTCATTCGCGACCGGCTCGCTCGAGCTTTCGCCACTGCCCGAGGGCGACACGGCGGCTATTCGTGGCGTGGCGCGCGGGCGCTGTGAGATCGTCTGTTTCACCTCACAGCACGACCTGTCCTTCGCCGAGCTCTCGGTCGAGCGGGTCAGAACGGTGGTTGAGGTCTGGATCGACCGCAGCCTCGAGCTGAGCGCTTTGGACGGCGTCGAGCAGGTGTTCTGTTTCGAGAACAGGGGCGAGGAGATCGGCGTCACTCTGCACCATCCGCACGGGCAGATCTACGCCTATCCCTTCGTGACGCCGCGCACGCGGCGGATGCTCGAGAGCGCGCAAAGCCACCAGGAGGAGACCGGGCGCAATCTGTTCGCCGATGTGCTGGCGGGCGAACTGGAGTCTCGTACGAGAGTCGTCGCCGAGAGCGGTCTTTGGGCGGCATTCGTGCCGGCCTTCGCCCGCTGGCCGTTCGAGGTTCATCTCTATCCGAAGCGGCAGCTGCCCGATCTGGCAGCGCTCAGCGGCGCCGAGCGCGACGAGCTTGCCCGCATCTACCGCGACGTTTTGCGTGGCCTCGATCGTCTCTTCGACCTACGCATGCCCTACATCGCGGCGGTGCACCAGGCGCCCGTGCACGGCGGGCGCGAGCTTTCCTACCTTCATCTCCAGGTCTTTTCAAGCCGGCGCAGCCCCGAGAAGCTCAAGTATCCGGCCGCGTCGGAGTCGGCGATGAGCGTTTTCATCAACGATGTGCGGCCGGAGCAGGCGGCGCAAATGCTGCGCGATGCCATCGAGCGCGGGCGCCGAGCCTAGGCTCAGGAGATTTCGCGCGCGCCGTCGGAGGCGCGGCAGATATAGGCCTTAGGCCGGGCCTCGCCATGGCCTTCGTAGGCGCCGAGCACCGAGTCGGCGAGCTCTGCTGCCTCGCCTTCCCAGGCCAGCGCGACGATCGAGCCGCCGAAGCCGCCGCCGGTCATGCGAGCTGCAACAGAACCCTTCTCTCGGGCCAGTTCGACCAGCCGATCGAGCTCGGGCGTCGAGGCCTCCCAGTCGTGGCGGACGCTCTCGTGGCCGGCTGCGAACACCTCGCCCAGTCGCTCTAGGTTCGCCGCTGACGGCTCGCTAAGCAGCCGCGCCACCTCGTGTACGCGCGTACCTTCGCTGACCACGTGGCGCAGGCGCCGGGCGGCCACGGCGTCGAGTGTCCCCTGGGCTTCCTTAGCGTCGATCTCAGCCGCCGTGATCTCACCTGGGTCGAACCCGGCGAAGGTCTCCAGTGCGCGTCCCACCTCCTCCTGGCGGCTGGCGTAGCCCGAACTCTCCAACCGCCGCGAGACGCCGGAGTCGATGATCACGAGCGCAATTCCTTCGGGCAGCGGAACGTACTCGTAGGCCAGCGAGCCCGTATCGAGCAGTACAGCGTTCCCGGCGCGTCCGAGTAGCGAGGCGGCCTGGTCGAGGATGCCGCAGGGGACACCGACGGCGCGGTACTCGGCCCGCCTGGCAGCCTGCGCCAGCTCGAGCGGATCGAGCGGGAAGTCGGCGACGGCGCAGAGAGCCAGTCCGACCGCCACTTCCAGCGCCGCCGAAGACGACAGGCCGGCGCCGATAGGGAGATTCGAGGAGATCTCGCCTTGGAGCCCGACTCCGGGCCGTCCCAGTAGCGCCAGCTCGGTTGCGACCGCGGCGACATAGCGCGCCCAGCCCTCAAGCTGATCTGCCTGCGGGCTGCCGTCTGCCGCCAGCCGTGCTCGACCCCCGAGCTCGTGCGAGCAAAGATCGATTGCCTCCGCCGCCTCGACTTCGATCCGGACGCCCAGGTCGAGCGCCGCCGGTAGTACGGGCCCGCCGACGAGATCGGTGAACTCACCGATCAGGTTCACCCGCCCGGGCGCCCAGAAGACGTGACCGCTCATGCTCCGGTCACCGTACTGGAATTCCCGGCGGAATTGTGGTGAGCGTAGTTAAGTGCTGGAATACGCCCAACGGTGAAGAGCTAGTGAAGTTAGTCCGTCTGATTGCCCCGTTTGCGCTGGCTCTTCTCGTTCTGCCCAGCTGTGGCGGGTCGCACGCGAAGAAGAGCGAGTCGAAGCGCATTTCCGCCACATCCGACCTGGTGATCGTGGCGACAGGCGACTCGGCTCAGCACCGAATCGGCTCGTATCACTACAAGAGGGCTCATGCCCTTCCGGGTGGTGACTACGCTTCCGCGGTCAAGTCATTTGGCGAGTCGAACTCATCCCGTCGCGACGGAATCCTCTGCCATACGCGCTGGAGCAAGCTCGGTCTCGAGATCGATTTCGCCAATGTCCCCGGCCCGTGCACCGTGAAGGCGCTCGAGAAAAGAGGACTCTGGTACGGCGCAGGCATCACATCGCGTCGCTGGCGAACCGACCGCGGGCTGCGAGTCGGCGATTCCAAGGCGCGCTTACGTGCTCTCTACCCGAAGGCGCGCCTCTCCGGCCAAGGCTCGGGCTCGACGAGTTGGACTCTCGCCCATAAGCGAGATCAAGAGATCGATTTGCCGCTTCTGGTCGCGGTGCTTCGCGGCGACCGCGTTACCGCTATCGTCACGCCCGCTGACTACATCTACTGACGCTGAGAAGCGAGTCATGACGATCGAGATCCGTACCTGCAAAGACGAAGAGCTCGCGGCCGGGATCAGCCCGATCTGGCAGTACTTCGGCGAGGGCCCGAAGGAAGAGCGGATCGCCAATTTCCGCCGTATCCTGCCCGCCGATCGCATCAACGCCGCCTTCGACGGCCAAGAGGTCGTGGGCTCCGCCAGTTCCTATCCCTTCCGGATGACGATTCCGGGCGGGCCGGTAGCTACCGCGGGTATCACGCTCGTCGGCGTGCGGCCGACCCATCGGCGCCAGGGCATCCTGAGCAAGCTGATGAAACAGCTGCTCGAGCGAGCTCACGGGCGCGGCGAGCCTATCGCGGCGCTCTGGGTGGCAGAAGAGGTGATCTACGGTCGCTTTGGTTGTGGCATGACCTCGATCAATAGCGAGATTCGTATCGACCGTGGGCACACCCATTTCCGCAGGCACTGGGAGCGGACGCTTACGGCGAAGCAGGTCGAGCACGAAGAGGCGCTCGGGACTTTCCCTTCCGTATACGAACAGGTTGCGCCGCAAAGTCCCGGCATGCTCTCGCGCACGCGCGACTGGTGGGAGGTTAGGCAGCTGTTCGACGACCCCGCCGATCGCCACGGCGCGGGCCCGTTGTTGTGCGTTCTCTTCGAGCGCGACGGCGAGCCGGTCGGCTACGCGCTCTACAGCCATCGCACCGATTTCGTCGAGGGCCGGTCGAACTCGACGCTCGAGGTCAGAGAGGCGATCGGCGTCGATACCGCCGCCACCGCCGAGGTATGGCGCTACCTCTTCGACATCGATCTGATGGCACAGATCCACGCCGAGTACATACCAATCGATCATCCGCTCTTCTTCCTGCTGGCAGAGCCCAGGCGGTTGCGCCTGCGCGCCCAGGATGGGCTCTGGCTACGCCTGGTAGACGTCGAGGCGGCGCTGCGGGCCCGCTCTTATGCGAGCAGCGAGCAGCTGGTACTGGAGGTCAAGGACGACTTCTGCCCCTGGAACGAGGGCTGCTATCGGATCGAGGAGGGCGAGATCTCGCGCGCCAACGGCGAGCCCGACCTGCGTCTCGAAGTCCGCGAGCTGGCGAGCGCCTTCATGGGCGGCTTCAGCTTCGTCCGACTCGCTCGCGCCGGCCTCGTCGAGGAATTGCGCCCGGGTGGCATCGCCTGTGCCGATCGCCTCTTCGCAAGCTCCCCGGCGCCCTGGTGCCCGGAGATGTTCTAAGGGCCCCATCCCGGTAGGCCCACACGGCCGATGCGGCCGATTCGCGGCGCCAGGAACCACCCGATCCACTCACCGCACTACCAGTGCGCTTTCGCGGCTCGTGCGGCCCCTAGCATCCACGCCTCGACCACCTTACCGGCACCGCCCTACCGTGATAGGCCCTAACTCTGGCAATCAGGCTCGTTTTCGAAGTAACGTACGAGCGGCCGTCACGCCGAACCGACTAGACAACAATTCAGGAAGGGCAGATCACAATGGCAAACGCAGCTGATACCGCCAATAGACACATGGGCATTTTCGAGCGGATTGCGGTTTTCTTGCTCTCCCGCTTGCCCTGGTTCCGCCATCACTACCAGGCCTGGGGCAAGGTGAAGCGGATCGTCATCGGCCTTCCGCTCTACATCATCGCCCTTCCGATCATCCCGATTGTCATCGCGCTGATCCTGTTCATCCGCGACCCGCAAGCGTTCCGTAAAAGCAAGGCCTTCCCGATCCTGGCGGCGATCATCGTGGCCTGGCTCGGCGCCTTCGGCTATATCGCTGCCCAGCCTGGGACCTCCGATACCACGACAACAAATGCCGCGACCGGCACGAGCGCGACCGAGACGAGCGGTACGACGGCCAGCACGACGACGAGCAACACGACTACGAAGAGCAACAGCACGACTAAGAGCAAGACCACGAAGGCGGACGCCACGGGAAATCCCACCAACGGCCGCTTCTTCAAGAACTGCTCGGCCGCCTTCTCCGTCGGTGTGTTCAACATCCCGAAGGGCGACCAGTCCTATCGTGTCAGGCTCGACCACGACAAGGATGGAGTGGCCTGCGAGAAGTAGCCGGCGCTCCAGCCTCGCGGTGTCATCGGTAGAAGTATTGGAAGAGTCCCGGCTCGACGAGCCGGGCCGGGTTGGCATGCGTGGTGAGGTTCGTATCCCGTAGCTAGAATCTCGGCGACCGGGGCGGTTAGCTCAGTTGGGAGAGCACCAGCTCGACAAGCTGGGGGTCACTGGTTCAAGCCCAGTACCGCCCACTTCTCCGCGAAAAGCCTTCGTCGGCCGAGCCGGCGGGCTTTTCGCGGTATGGGCTGGGTGTGCGAGTCGGCGCGCCTTCGGCGCGTGTGACTCGTCTGCTCCTATGAGCGGGGCGGGCTGGCCGTGGTTGTGGGCGGTGTTCGTATTGCCTGGGGATGGCGTTTCGTGAGCCGCGCCCGCGCATGTCGGTCGCGGCGGCCTAGCGCTCATATCCATCGCGATGCTCATCATGCTGTCGAGTCATTCCCAGGGTGGCAGGTCATGCATGCAACACACGAGCTGTTAAGGAACTCGGCACCTCACAGGCGGGAGATCGCGTTTTCACGAGAGCACGCGCTCTCCCGTAAGACCCGTTTTAGTCCTCGACGCTGGGTGCGTCGATTGGCGGCGCGAATTCCTCGTCCTCAGTGCGTAACCCTTGCTTCGCCCGACTCGAGGACCACGTCTCAAGGGGCACACCGACCCCAAGCAACGCGGCCGCGCCGAGGGCAATGGCCCGCGCGGTGTGCAGGCCAACCGCAAGATCGAGAAGAAGGAATACGCCGATCGCGGTTAGGAGAGAAACGAAGCGGAAGAAGCGCCGTCGGGCGATCCACAGCTGGCGACCTTTTTCGGCGAGCGCTAGGTCGCGCAGCCGGAGCGCCTTTTTGTGCTCTCGCTCACGTTCGTTAATCAAGCGCTCCGCGCGCTCTTTCTCGAGGCGCACGGCTTCCTCGCCGAGAAGTTTTGTTCGACCGAGTTCGTCCTTGTACTCAGATTGTGCTTCACGAAGAAGCTCGTCCGCTTGCTGCTGGATCTGATCAGCACGCTCTCGCTCTTGCTGCGCGACCTCCTTGTCACGACGTGCTTCTTCTTGGGCGGTCTTGGCAGCGCTGAGGATTGCGCTGTCGATTCGCTGAGTTCGGTCTTCATCATTCGCTGCCTCGTCGATCTCGTGCACGGCGGCAGAATTCATCATTATCCGCGCGGCCAGTTGAGGACTGCCGTCGGCGTATTCGTGGACGCGGGCGACGATACTAAGGGCGGCTTGCTGGGACAGTGTGCGTCGATACCGAATGTAGGGCGACGCGAGCATGTCTGCGAGCGACTGCTCTGGGTCGCCTGTCTTTGGGCAGAATGCATCGACGATCTGAAACCACGCGCCGGCTGAGACGCAGAACGCGAGATCTCGCGTCCCAGCTGTAGCAATGTGGTCGTAGCGTGGAAGCACCGGGTCGTGGGTGAGGAACCAGTAACCGGCGTTTGAGAAGTTTTTCGTTCCGTCGGACCTGAGCCGCCTGACCAAGAGTCGGTGCTTGACGTCATGCTCGATGAGAGCCGGATGGCGATCACGTCCGTGTGCCGCGTTTTCGAGAATACTCGCGTCCTCTCGAATTGCGTCCTTCATCTGCTCAACCGCCTTGCATCCTTCGCCCTCGACGCGAATGTCTCGGTCCGCGAGTAGTATCTCGACTTCTTCATACTTCTCGACGAAGTCGGAGACTCGTAACGGACCGCTGCGTACTCGTCGCCAATAAGCGGTAACGAAGTTGTCGTCGGAGGTTGCTTCCGCAGCGATCGCTGCGTATTCGCTTGGCGGGATCGGATACTTCTCTAAGAAACTCCGAGAGTGTTTCAGAGATTCTTTGAACTCGGAAATAGTCCAAGGAGTGACGCAACAGTCGTATCCGGCCTCGCGGGTCACTCGCAGAATTGCTTCCGCGGGTTTGACATACCGTGGCCCCTGGATGCCGAGGAGCCGGTAGACGAAGTTGGTGTCAAGGTAGACGCGCTGACCGCTTGTGATCTCGGCTACGAGTCGCGCGCCGGCGGGATCTATGGAGAGGACGGTCAGGAAATAGGCTGTGTTGAGGTTCTCCGCCAGGTAGTCACGTTGAGCGGCTGTCGGATGCCTGAGGAAGTGCGAGAGTGCGAACTCGCGAACCTCTTTGAGCGCAGGATCAACGTCCGGCAAGAAGTCGAATCCCTCCGCGTCGAGTTCTTGGTAGACGCGCAGCGCTTCTTCCGACTCTGGATAGAGAAGAAGCGAGGCCTCAACTCCGTGACGGCGAATCGCGGTCTTGAGGTAGGTCGTGAGAGATTCTTCCAGGGTGTCGAGCTCTCTGCTAGTCAGTGGCCATCGATCGGCAAGCATGGCTCGCCACTCGCTGAGAGCCGTCTCTGCCGTCTCCTGACTTTCGACTGCGAGGTTTTTCAATCGGGTGAACTCCTCGTCCGTCAGCGCGTATCCGCCCGAGGTGAGCTTCTTCACGGTGGACTGCTTCACGAGGCGGCCAAGCGCTGCCGCTACGGCTACCTCCTCGAGGTGTAACCCGAACAAGGTCTGGACGTGATTTGTGCATTCAGCGACGGTCGCCACGGAGCCGTCGGCTTCTGCCATCGCGGCTACCACGAGGTCTTCCTGGGCGTCGCGGGCCGATTGACCTCTACCCTCAAAGGGTCGGTATTGGCTGAGAGCGCGGATCGTTTTCAGGTCCGTAAGTACGGACATTGGGCGAGCCTATCGCGGGTGTTGTCTCTAGTAAGAGCCAACGAGCCACTCGTGGGCCAGAGCCGAGTCTTGTATGCAACAGGAATACCTATCCCGTACAGCTGGAGTTGGATCAACGGCCTGATCTCGCGCCTGCGGCCAGATCGAGCTCGGCGCGCAGCCCGGATCGCCGGCCTTGCCGGATATCCCGGCCGACGAGACCAACATCTGACGGCAACGGGATTTGAGCCTCAAGGGCGAAACGCTGCCGGCCGATCTGCTTCCTATGGAGACTCAGTGCAGGATCTGAGGTCAATTCTGGCCACTAGAGCAGCATCATCCGGCTCACGAGGGCGGGGGATGCCCAAGTTGCGGCGGCTCACCGCTCTGTGACACGTGCGGTCACCCGAGACGCGACCACAAAGGCGTCTTTTCCAGCACAGACAAGCGGCGCTGCGGGGCGCAGCGCCACGACATACAAGACCTGGCTGTCGTCACGTGCAGCTGCAAGCAATACGTCCCGCGGACGAGCCGCTTCACTGACGCGAAGTTCGCGGAGCCCGACCCCGCCGTCAACGGCCCGATCCCGCGCCTGCGGCCGCCGGCCGGTTAACGCTTCGCGCTACCCAAACGTGAAGCTGTAAGCCTGAACCCCAGGCGTAAACCGAAGCTGGAGCAAGCCGTTTCGCTCCACCCGTGAGCTGTAGACCGTGTACAGCCGGTCGGAAGTGACCTTGATAGATCCGAGCGGCCTGCCGTCGAAAAGCGTCGTCACGCGGCCCTTCCCGCCGAGCACGATGTAAACGTCGCTGGCGTGGAAGTTGAGCTCGAGCCGGGCGCCTCTTCCGGCTAGCGCCGTCTGG
>DATCCQ010000099.1:0-4283 GCA_036511185.1 Gaiellaceae bacterium | reverse complement strand
AGACGACACGGATCGAGCCCCGTTCGGTCTCCGTCGGGCTTGTCGGCACCTACCCGCCAACAAGATGCGGGATCGCGACCTTCACCGCTTCTCTGAGAGAGGCGATGGCGCCCCTGCGGAGCGGCGTTGTCGCTCTGGTGGCACCTAAGGGGCAGAAACTCCCGATTCAGAGGTCGGGGTTTGGACGTGGCACTTTAGTTATTGCGGATTACCCCGTAAAACAGGCCTTTGGAACTAAACGGGGCACGTTCGAACCCTCGAGCCGGGGTTGAGCTTGTCCGCCTAGGCGCGCTCCACAACGAATTGCTCCGCAGGGCATCGGTCGATTCTCGCGAGCCTCGGTCTATTCCCGCCAAAGTGAGCCCGGTACTCGAGACCGTGACGCTGGTGCTCGAGCGAGCACGGATACCAATGCGGGCACGCGAGATCCACGCAGCGGCAGAGCAACTCGCGGGTGAGCCGCTGCGCTGGACCTCGGTTAAAGCGGCTCTGGCCGCCGACGCCGAGGGCTCCGAAGCGCGCTTCGAGCGCGTCCGGCGCGGTTACTACCGGATCAGAGAGCGTGTAGTGCCGCTGTGCGAGTGATAGCGAGGGTGTTCCGGGCGTGTCGAGTAGAGAGCCCCAGCAAAACGGTCAGACATCGTCGGAGCCGCGCCTTCCGCGGCCCAACGACGCTCGCCGGGTTTCGGCCGGATTCGGCGCCAGGCTAGATCTTGAACTTCCTCGTCGCGGGAGTCGGATCGAGCTTACCGCTGGCGTCCTTGGCCCGCACCCGGAAGACGTGCTTGCCGCGCTTCAGGTGCTTGTAGCTCTTGCCCGAGCGGCACGTCTTGTACTTGCCCTTGTCCAGCCTGCACTGGAAGCTGAGCTTCCCCTTGCCGCCGGAGCCGGAGAACCTGAAGCTCGCCGTGTGCTTCCTGGCGCGGATATTCGCCTTGACGATCTTTGTCTGCGGGGTTGCCTGAACCTTGACGGCTGGACTGGCGGTTCCGTTCGTTCCGTTCGTTCCTGCTGGGCCAGCAGCACCGGAGGGACCGGTAGCACCATCAGCGCCGGTAGCTCCGGTGGGACCGGTAGCGCCAGTGGCGCCGGTAGCACCATCAGCGCCGGTAGCTCCGGTGGGACCGGTAGCACCAGCTTGCGGGGCGTAGGTGTCGATCTGGATCGCCGGCTGTCCCCACGGCGTTCCCGGGCTGGCAGGGGCGACGTCCCAGCAGCCGGAGTCGAGCCTGAAGATGCCCAGGGCGGTGCCCGAGCAGTATGCACCGGTCCAGAAGGAGCTCACGTAGGCAGAGGCCGGCAGCGGGTCGATACCGACAAGCGGAGGGGTAGTAACGAGCGCCACATTCAGCGAGTCGTACCCGCAGACGTCGCCGCCCGGCCTGGAGTGGCATGGCGCCACGTCGCCGATCGGCTGGTAGCCCCAGTCGCTCGTGTTGTACATGACCGAGACGATCACCTCGTCCGGCAGCGTCACACTCTGTCCGCCCAGGTCCCAGCTGATGTTGTGCTCGAGATCGTCGTAACAGGCCGTTCTGTCGGACCACTTCCTCGCGTTGGAGCCGTACCAGTCCGTACCCGAACAGACGCTGGAGCCGGCGGCCGAGGGCCGGTACGGGATCTTGAACGTCTGCGTGTCGGAGGCGAGCAGATTGCCGACGGAGTCGAGCGGCCCGACGGCGTAGATGTTGAGCGTGATCGGCAGGCTGAACACCGCCCCCGGCGTCGTGACGCAGTCACCCGTGGACCAGCCGCCGCTCTGGCAGCCCCAACTGCTCATGGTCACCGTCACGACCGGGTTCGTTCGCGCGCCGGTGGCCAACTCGACCAGGCCGCCGAACTCGGATGCCGAGCGCGCCTCGAAGGCGAAGCTCGGGAGGTTCCCCGGCAAGGTGCTCGGGATGTTGCTGTAGACGGTCGAGACCGTCGCCGCGCTTGCCGTGCCCGCGACGGTCAGGATCAGAACCAGTGCGGCGACCGCAGTCGCCCATTTCCGGTTGGGGCGCATTCCGCTCAATCTCCTTGGGGCTGGTAGGGCATGCTCGCCGGCCTGCGCTTGCGGGCAGGCGAGATGACCCGGGTGTGATGTCTCCTAGTGATGCCGCATACGCGCTTTTGGTACTGCCGCTGCGCGTTAATCCATATGTTCGTCGCGTTTCGGAGGAGGTTAATGACCCAAATGGGGGATCGCGCGGCGCATGAACGCAATCGTTTTCACCCTCGACGGCAAGCTTATCCCCGCTCAGAGCCAGATCCGAGCCGGAGTGCCTTCGAGCGCCTCGCGCGAAGCGCGTCAAGCACCTGATCGGTAGTGGCGGATACGCGCTCTGGAGCCGCGCGCAGGGGGTTCGTACGTCGCCTCGTAGGTCATAGACAGCGGGGCGCGTTCAAACCTTTTGGCACTTAACGGGCAGAAACCACCGATTTCAGAGGTTGGGGTTCGGACGTCGAACTTTGGTTGTCCGCGTTTACCCCGGAAAATCGGGCTTTGGAGCTAGGCGGATTCGAACCGCCGACCTCCTGGGTGCGATCCAGGCGCTCTCCCATCTGAGCTATAGCCCCGCGAGGTCATAAAGTCTAGCGTCAGCACACGCTCGCCTTCGCCTTCCACAGCGCTTTCAGTTACTCCTCGCCGCGCAGTCGCAACTCACGCGAGGCCGAGGCGCCGGAGGAAAGCCGTCAGGCCTCGGCGGAAAGCGCGCTCTCGCCGGCTCGATAAGGGGCGATCGTGCCGCTTGCGCCGGACGATTCACGCACCATCATCTCGACCGGAGCAACGAGCCTGATCGGGTTCGCGGAGGGCTCGACGATCATCCGCAGCAAGCCGTCGGCGGCGGCGATTCCCTGCGCCGGCGCGTCCTGCCGGATGGTGGTGAGTTGTGGCGATACCTGGGTCGCGTAAGGCGAGTCGTCGTAGCCGACGATGGCGATGTCGTCGGGGACGCGTAGGCCGGCCTTCTCGATCGCCGCCATGGCGCCGATCGCCATCACATCGCTGGCGGCAAAGACAGCGTCGGGGCGCTCATCCAGCGCCAGTAGCTGCTCCATCGCCTGCTCGCCGTCGTAGAGGAAGAAGTCGGCCTCGACCAGATAATCGGGCGGGCAGGAAAGGCCGACCTCCTCGAGGCCGATGCGGAACCCGAGCAGGCGCTCTCCTCCCACCGCGTGCGAAAGGGGTGCGTGGATGGTGGCGATCCGCTCTCGCCCGACCGAGCGAAGGTGACGGACGGCTTCGATAGCGCCGCCGACATTATCGGAGGAGACGTGGCCGAGATTCGGAGCGAGCCCGATGTCGTCCACGCCCACGCAGGGAATCCCCGATTGGAGCAACCTGGACACACGCGGGTCGTCGGTGGTGAAGCCGTGCAGGATGACGCCGCTAACCGCGTCGTCCCGGCAGCGGCGAAGATAGGTGTCAGGATCGGAATCGATCGTTGTGAAGAGGAGCAGGTCGCAGCCGCTGGCACGCAGGCGTGACTTGATGCCTTCGAGCAGCCCGAGAAAAACCTGATGCGGGCTGTCCATGTACTCCCAGGTGATCGTCGCCACACCGATCACCGGTGGCGTGGCGCTCTTGGTGCGCATTTTTTCCGCCGCGAGTGCGTCGGCCTTTTCCCGGAAGAGCTCGCGCTCTCTCGTCTCCCGCTCGATTGCCGCAAGGATTTCGTTTGCCGAACGTTTCATGTTTCGTAAGTCGACCATCGCTCGACGTCGCTCATTCGCAGCCGCGGTGCAAGCCGCAGTTTCATCCTAGAGCCAATGCCGATCGCGACCTAGCCCGAAATGCAGCGATGCCCGTAATCGATTAGGCGTTAGCGCTCGCGCTGCACGCGCGAGCCGCCGACTATCTGGTCGCTTCCGTCGTCGAAGCGCAGCCAGGCCTTGAATCCTTCGTCGTAGTCGCGCGCCCAGAGCACTAGCCTGGCCTCGCGCCCGGCGATCCGGCAGCGCTCCTCGCCCTCGGGATCGAGTCCGCGCCAGATGCGCACGAAGGGGTTCTTCTCCCATTCCTCCCCCACGCTCGTCTCCTCGCTGTGCCCGGGCAGAACGCGCGTCTCGACTGGAAGCGCAAGCAGGACGTCCATGATCGAGTGACGGAGATCGGCGAAACTCGAGGCAGAGCCGCCGACCGAACCGGCGAAGAGCGTATCGCCCGTGCAGCAGACGCCGTCCACGACGAACGAGAGCGAGTCGGCCGTGTGGCCGGGCGTCGCCCAGACCTCGATTTGGAGCCCGCCCGCCCGGAAGGGGTCGCAGACTCGATCGACCGTCTCGAGCCCGAA
>DATCCQ010000098.1:0-5461 GCA_036511185.1 Gaiellaceae bacterium | reverse complement strand
CCAACGGCTGCGATCTGGTTGGCTACAGCTCCGCAACGAGGTTCATCTTGACCGCCCTCATCCTCCTGGCGGCTGTGACGATCGACAGCTTGGCGCGCAAGCAGCAGATGAAAGCCGGGGGCTAGAACACGGCGACTCCGGTATCGAGTTACGTCCGGAACCGAACTCATCCTGGTACGAGTCCCGCGAGCGCGGTTGGCTTCGAAATCTCTTGACGGAAACGTGAGTGCGAAGTCGGAAGCGAACGTCATGCACCTGGATTGACTTGCTCACCGAGCAAGAACCGTCTGAGAAGAAGCTCTCCGGATTGGCTCCCTTCCGCTCGTACGCGGTCTCGGTGAGAGCCCCGCAAACCTTCTACGAATCCGAGCCAGGTCGGCGCCTACAAGAAGTTCTGCAAGACCTACAAGACGCCTTACCCAAATAGCCAGGGTAAGTAAGTAAAAAAGTAAGCAAAAAGAAGTCCGTTGTTAGGCAGAGGCGCCCCTCGGGGCGCCTCTGCCGCTTCTCCCGACTTTCGTAGTCCCTTTATGGTAGAAACGCACCGTGGAAAACGGCGCACCGCTTCTCGATCTTCGCAACATCTCGAAAGCCTTCGGCTCTGTCCAGGCACTCACCGATGTCGACTTCGAAGTAAGACAAGGCGAGGTTATGGCGCTCGTCGGCGACAACGGCGCTGGCAAGTCGACTCTGATCAAGTGTGTCGCTGGAATTCACCCACATGACACGGGCGAGATTTACTTCGATGGCAAGGTTGCACATATCCACGGCCCCAAGGACGCAGCGAAGCTCGGGATCGAGGTCGTCTACCAGGATCTAGCGCTCTGCGACAACCTCGACGTTGCCCAGAACATGTACCTCGGTCGCGAGGCGCACGACTGGTTCCAGCGGCTCACAGAGCCGGTCATGGAGCAACGGACGTCCGAGACGATGTCATCGCTCGCGGTGACCTCGCTCAACTCGATCCGGCAGAAAGTCGCCTCTCTTTCGGGTGGGCAGCGGCAGTCGGTGGCGGTTGCGCGGGCCGTGATGTGGAACTCGCGCCTGGTCATTCTCGACGAGCCGACGGCGGCGCTCGGTGTCGCCCAGACGGCGCAGGTGCTCTCGCTCGTAAAGCGTCTTGCCGCCGAGCACAATCTCGCGGTTGTGATCATCTCCCACAACCTCCACGACGTCTTTGAGGTCGCTCACCGGATCACGGTGCTTCGCCTCGGTCGGAACGTCGGCGTCTACGAGCGCGACAAGACGACGCAGCAAAAGGTTGTCTACGCGATAACCGCCGGCAAACCAGTCAAAGTCTCCGGAATTGCCGGAACAGGTGAGGAGGAGACGTTGTGAACGGCGAGACACCGGCAACTGTCGCGAAAGACCCGGAGGAAGCGCCCGAGACGCGCGGATTCGTCAGTGCCGCGATTCACCGCTCGCTCGATAACGTCCGCGCGGGAGACGTCGGTAGCTGGCCGATCATCATCGGGCTGGCCGTCATCTCGGCCTTTTTCTACTACAAGAACTCGAACTTTCTCAGCGGGGGCAATCTCAACAACATAATCACCCAGATGGCGGGTACGGCGACGATCGCTTCTGGCCTCTTCTTCGTGCTTCTGCTCGGCGAGATCGATCTCGCGGCCGGCTTCGTCAGCGGAATCGGCGGCGTCGTCGTGGGGGAGCTGACGCTGGTGGGGAGTAGTCACGCCTATTCCGGCCTCGTCGCAATCCCGATTGCTCTACTCGCGGGAGCTCTTTACGGCTTGATCCAGGGCTTGTTCGTGGCGTACGTCGGCGTACCGTCGTTCGTTGTGACTCTGGCCGGAATGCTGGCGGCAGAGGGGCTCATCTGGCATTTCCTCAATCAGGGCGTGATCACCATCCAGGACAAATGGGTCAACGACCTAGATGGCTACTTCTTCTCACACCGGGCGGGTTGGATTGTCGCCATCATCGTGAGTGCTCTCTACGCGCTCGCCGTGCTGAGCGGACGAATCAAGCGCCACCGAGCCGGCGCTGAAACCGGGAGTCTGTGGTCTGCGTTGATCAAGATCGCCGCCGTGGCTGTTCTGATACTCGTCCTCGTCGACTGGACTAACCACGATAGCGCTCGTGGTCTTCCGCTTGCTTTCGTTTTCTTGCTCCTGCTGTACTCCTTCTGGAACTTCATTTCGATGCGGACAACGTTCGGCCGCCATGTGTACGCGGTTGGCGGCAACGCCGAGGCGGCGCGCCGGGCGGGCATCAACGTTCCTCGGATCAAGCTCATCGTCTTCGTCATCTCGGGCGTGATGGCTTCGCTCGGCGGCATCGTACTAGCCTCGCGTCTTCGAAATGTAGATCTTTCGGCCGGTAGCGGTACGCTCCTGTTCGACGCGATCGCGGGGGTGGTAATCGGCGGTACGAGCCTCTTCGGCGGTCGTGGCCGGGTGACAGGTGTTGTAGTCGGCGTGCTGTTGATCATGTCGATCGATAACGGCCTTGATACGGTCGGCTATTCCCAAGGTGTGAAGTACATTGTGACCGGTCTCGTTCTCGTAGCGGCCGTGACGCTGGATACCGTTATGCGCAAGCGGCAGGAGAAACTCGGGCGTTAAAGAGCCCTCCGGAGGCTCTCTCGGAGTTCTCCCGACGCTCGTGGGGGGAGAGCGTCGATAGGTCTTTAGAGACAGCGCCGGTATATGGGGTGCTGTCCGCTTTGCGAGACTCGGGCTCGCTTCGGATTGAGCGCTGGCGCGAAGTATTGCGCGGCTGCCGAGGAGCCGTTTCAGCGCGTCCAGCGCAGGTAGAAATCACGCAGCGCCGTCACCTGGTCGGCGCCGGGCCCGTGCCCGCCCGAGCCGGGCGTCTCGAGCAGCGCCGGCAACTCCGCGAACGCCGGGTGGGAGATGAAGACGCCCAGCTTTTCGCCCATCACGCCTTGGCCGATGT
Source organism: Gaiellaceae bacterium (assembly GCA_036511185.1). Taxonomy (GTDB): domain Bacteria; phylum Actinomycetota; class Thermoleophilia; order Gaiellales; family Gaiellaceae; genus Fen-549. Next base: position 2,545 of record DATCCQ010000098.1, on the reverse strand, counting down.
TCTCGTGCCGGTCGCGGTTCGAGCCGAGCGGCGCCTTGGCGTCGTTGACGTGCAGCGCCCGCAGTTTATCGATCCCGATCTGGCGGTCGAGCTCCGCGACCAGGCGGTCGAGCTCGGCGCGCTCGGTAACGTCCCAACCGGAGACGTAGAGATGGCAGGAGTCGAGGCAGAGGCCGAGGCGCGGATGCCGGCCCAGCCGCTTGTAGAGCGTCGCCAGCTCCTCGAGCGAGCGCCCGATTGTGCCGCCCGCGCCGGCGGAGTTCTCCATCAGCAGCCAGGTCCTGTCGTTTGCGTGCTCGAGAATCTCCTCCATCGCAGCGGCGACGCGATCGACAGCGCTCTCGAAGCCCGTGCCCTGGTGCGAGCCAACGTGGAAGATCACACCGTCGGCCTCTATCCGGCAGGCCACGTCCATCGTCGTGCACATCGTCTCGACCGACCTTCGGTAGAGATCCTCGTTCGGGCTGGCCAGGTTAACGAGGTAGAGCGCGTGAGCGAAGACGGGGGCGCCGAGCCGCGAGCGCTCGCTCTTGAAGCGCTCGATCGTCTCAGGCTTGTGCTTGGTCGGACGCCAGGTGCGCGGGCTCTGGACGAAGATTTGCGCTGCCTCGGCGCCGATTTCCTGCATGCGCTCCAGCGCCTTGTCCAGGCCGCCGGAGGCCGAAACGTGAGCGCCTATCAGCACGCGACTACGATACCCGTCGTGGGCATCGAGAAATCATCGCCGCCGGAACGAAGCGATTTCATCCGCGAGATCGTCGCCGCCGACCTGCGGGACGGCAAGCACGAGAAAATCGTCACCCGCTTCCCGCCCGAGCCGAACGGCTACCTGCACATCGGTCACGCGAAGGCGATCGCGCTCAACTTCGGCATCGCGAGCGAGTTCGGCGGCCGCTGCCATCTGCGCTTCGACGACACGAACCCGATCAAGGAGGAGCAGGAATATATCGACTCGATCCAGGCGGACATACGTTGGCTGGGCTTCGACTGGGGCGAGCACCTCTACTTCGCGTCCGACTACTTCGACCAGCTGTACGAGTGGGCGGTTGACCTGATCCGGTCCGATAAGGCCTACGTAGACGATCTCTCGGCCGACGAGATCCGCGAGCACCGTGGCACCTTTATTGAGCCTGGCAAGAACAGCCCCTGGCGCGAGCGGCTGGTCGAGGAGAGCCTCGATCTGTTCGAGCGGATGCGTAGGGGTGAGTTTCCCGATGGGACGCGCGTCCTGCGCGCCAAGATCGATATGGCCTCGCCCAATATCAACCTGCGTGACCCGGTGCTGTACCGAGTCCTTCACGCCGAGCATCCGCGTACCCGCGACAAGTGGTGCATCTACCCGATGTACGACTTCGCGCACGGCCAGTCCGACGCGATCGAGGGCATCACACACTCGATCTGCACGCTCGAGTTCGAGGATCACCGGCCCCTCTACGACTGGCTGATCGAGAACCTTCCCGTTCCTTCGCGTCCGCGCCAGATCGAGTTCGCGCGGCTCAACCTCACCTACACCGTCCTCTCCAAGCGCGTCCTCGTGCGCCTCGTCAAAGAGGAGCACGTGCGCGGCTGGGACGATCCGCGCATGCCCACGATCTCGGCCCTGCGCCGCCGTGGCTTCCCCGCCGAGGGCATCCGCGACTTCGTGGCCATGGTCGGAGTGGGGAAGGCGAACAGCATCGTGGAGGTGGAGATGCTCGAGCATACGGTGCGCGACGTCCTCAATCGGACGGCGGCTCGCCGCTTTGCCGTTCTGCATCCGCTCAAGCTGGTGATCGAGAACTACCCCGAGGGTCAGACCGAAGAGATGGACGCGGTCAACAACCCGGAGGACACCTCCGCCGGGACGCGCAAGGTGCCCTTCTCGCGCGAGCTGTGGATCGAGCGCGAGGACTTCATGGAGGATCCGCCTAAGAAGTTCTTCCGCCTGGCCCCGGGGCGCGAGGTGCGGCTGCGCTATGCCTATTTCGTGACCTGTAACGAGGTCGTGAAGGACGCAAACGAGGAGGTCGTCGAGCTGCGCTGCAGCTACGACCCGGCCACCCGCGGCGGAGATTCACCCGACGGCCGCAAGCCCAAGGCGACGCTGCACTGGATCTCGGCCGATCACGCCACACCTGCGGAGGTGCGGCTGTACGACCATCTGTTTGTCCGCCCGGACCCCGGCGCGGAGCGCGACCTTTTCGAAGACCTGAATCCCGACTCCGAAGAAGTGCTTTCAGGCTGCCTGGTGGAATCGGCGCTCGCCGAGGTGCCGCCGGGCGAAACCGTGCAGTTCGAGCGGCTGGGTTACTTCTGTCCCGATTCCGATTCGGCGCCCGATCGGCTCGTCTTCAACCGCACGCTCACCCTTAGGGACACGTGGGCTAGGGTCCAGGCACAAGGCCGACAGGGCGCCTGACCCCGCGAGCCCCCTGGCACGTCACTCGGTGGGAAGCCGGTCTAGCTTCCAGGCTTCTCGAGGAATGTGATCGACATTGTCGGCGAGATCGCCTCGGTTCGCGTGATGGTGTAGCCGTGGCGCTGATAGAGGCGAATAGTGGCCTCG
>DATCCQ010000097.1:0-10950 GCA_036511185.1 Gaiellaceae bacterium | reverse complement strand
GCACAGGCACTCGCCCGGGCCAACGGTTGGGAACGGGCGCTTGAGCGCGCGCTGCATGCCTTCGAGCGGCCGACGGCGCTCGTCAACCCCGTGGTGCTCGACGAGCTGCGGGCGCGCGGTACCTTCTCGGTCACCGAACTGGAGGCCTTCGGCACCTGCTCGCAGATCTGGTTCAGCGAACGCATCGTCTCGCCGCGCGAGATCGACGGCGAGGTTGATGCGAAGCTGCGCGGCTCGGTCGCCCACCAGGCTCTCTACCGCTTCTTTTCAGGCTTGCCCAAGCGCTTCGGCGCCGACCGGGTCGAGCAAAGCAGGCTCGACGAGCAGCTCGAGTTCCTGCGCGAGTGCCTGGCGGACGCGATCACGGGCCACGTGCGGCTGGAGCTCGACGAGCTGGAGCTGAGGGAGCTGGAAGCGGGGCTCTGGCGCGATCTCGAGCAGTTCATCAGCGGCGAGGCCTCTTCCCAGCTCCCGCTCGTGCCGAAGCGATTCGAGGTCGGCTTTGGCAGCGAGCGCTCCTCGGTGGAGTTGAAGCGCGGCCTCGACCTTGGCGAGCTCACCATCTCGGGAAAGATCGACCGCATCGACCTCGACCCGTTTGCCGCCCGCGGCCTGGTTCAGGACTACAAATCGGGCCGAACAGCCCAGTCGGCCGCCCAGATCAAGGCCGAATTCAAGCTTCAGCTTCCGCTCTATCTGCTGGTGCTCAGAGACCTGGTTGGCGTTGAGCCGCTCGGCGGCGTTTACCGGGCGCTGGCCGGTGAGCGACCATCGCGCGGGCTGCTGCGCGCCGAGGCGCGCGAGGACGGCGTGCCCGGCTTCGTCTCCACCGACTATCTCCCGGAGGACGAGTTCTGGGCCACGGTCGAGTGGGCGAAGGAGACCGCGCGCTCCTTTGCCGGACGCATTCGCTCGGGCGACGTGCGCCACGACCCGCTCGGGCTGGACGTGCGTCCGCGCGAGACGAGCGGAGAGGGACGCGAGTGGGGTCATTGCCCGAGCTGGTGCCGGCTCGCGCCGCTTTGTCGGGTGCCGAGAAGATGAGCGCGCGCCGCCCCAACGACGAGCAGCAAGGGGCGATCGATGCCGCCGGCCTGGTCTTCGTCTCGGCCGGTGCCGGTACGGGTAAGACGATGGTGCTGGTCGAGCGCTTCTGTCGCGCCGTGATCGAGCGCGGGCTGCCTGTCGATTCGCTACTCGTCATCACCTACACCGATCGCGCCGCCGGCGAGCTGCGCAGCCGCGTCCGCGCGGCGCTGCACGAGAAGGAACGCTCCGACCTCGCCCGACAGCTCGACGGAGCCTGGATCTCGACCATCCACGGCTTCTGCAGCCGGCTGCTGCGTCAGAACGCCGTGGCCGCCGGTGTCGATCCGCATTTCCGCGTGCTCGACGCCGAGCAGGCGCTGGTGCTGGGGCGCGAGGCCTTCAGTGCGGCGCTGGAGGAGTTCTGCTCGAGCGGCGAACCCGAGCGCACTACGCTGGTTGTCTCCTACGGGCGGTGCGGACTGGAGCGGATGATCATCTCGGCGCATGAGACGCTGCGCTCGGCCGGGCGCCCGCTCGAGATCGAGCTTGCCGCGGCGGCGCCGCGCGCCGAGCTCGAGGCTGCCCTGAGGACGGAAACCGAGGCGCTCGCAGCCGATGACAAGGCGCCCGAGCAAGCGCGGCTCATGGCCCGTGAGTCGCTCGACCTGCTCGACGCGCAGCCAAGCGGCGAGGCCTTTCTCCGGCTCGCCGGGCTCAAGCTCAGGCGCAGCAAGCGAACGGAGGGCTACGAGCAGGCACGGGAGGCGCTCGAGCAATCGGCCTGGGACGAGCTGGCGCTGCGCGACCGCGACCTCTTGCAGGAGCTGCTATTGAGCTTCGACCGCGCCTATCGCGGCGCCAAGGACGTCGCCTCGGCGCTCGACTTCGAGGACTTGCAGCTCTACACGCGCGACCTGCTGAAAAGCGACGCGCGAGTGCTGGAGCGCGAGCGGCTGCGCTTCCGCTCGATCATGGTCGATGAGTTCCAGGACACGAACCGCCTGCAGTGCGAGATCATCGACCTGCTCGCGGGCGAGGTGGGGGCGGCCTCCTCGGCCGGTGCCGCGGGCGTCGAGGAGCTGTTCTTCGTCGGCGACGAGTTCCAGTCGATCTACCGCTTCCGCCACGCTGATGTGAACATCTTCCGCGAGCGCCGCGCCCAGGCCGACGACGTGCTCGATCTGACGCTCAACTACCGCTCGCGCCCGGAGGTGCTGGGCGTCGTCAACCACCTCTTTGCACAGGACTTCGGCACCGGTTACCAACCGCTGACGGCAGCCTCGACGGAGTTTCCGCCTCTGACAGGCCCGGCTGTCGAGCTGCTGGTGACCGACAAGACAAGCTACGGCCCCGCCAACGACTGGCGTCGCGCCGAGGCCCGCAAGCTAGCCGCGCGCGTGCACGAGCTGGTGGAAAGCGGTGAGGCCAGCCCGGGCGAGATCGTCTACCTGTTCGCGGTGGGAACCGCCTCCGAGATCTACGAACAGGAGCTGCGCGCGCTCGGTCTTCCCACCTACCGCGCTACCGGCCGCGGCTACTACGGCCAGCAGCAGGTTCTCGACCTGCTTGCCTACCTGCGCCTGCTCCATAATCGCTACGACGACGAGGCACTCTGCGTCGTGCTCGCCTCGCCCTTTGTGGGCGTCTCGAACGACGCCCTTTTCCTGCTCAGGCGCGCCGCGCCCAGGCGTCCGCTTTACTGCGGGCTCGAGCGCGGCCTGCCGCCGGGCCTGGAGGCCGGCGACGAGCGTCTCTTCCGCGCCTTCCGCCAGCGCTACGAACGCCTGACCGCCGCCGCCGAGGTGCTCTCGCTCGAGCAACTCTGCGAGCAGATCGTGCGCGAACACGACTACGACCTGGCGCTACTGGCGCAGTGGGACGGGCGCCGGCGCTACGCCAACGTGCGCAAGCTGGCGCGGATGGCGCGCTCCTTCGAGGAACTGCGCGGGCCCGACATCGAGGGCTTCGTCCGCTTCGTCACCGATCTCGGCGCGGCTGGGGCCTCGGCCCAGGAGGCGCCGGCCGAGGAAGAGGGCTCCGACTCGGTGCGGCTGCTCACCATCCACACCGCCAAAGGCCTGGAGTTCAAGGTGGTTGTTGTCGCCGACGCCGGGCGCGCCAAGCCCCGTACCTCGCCGGATGAGATCCTCTGCCTGCCCGACGGGCGCCTGGGCTTCCGCGTCGCCGATCCGAGCGGCGGCAAGCGCCATCCCGCGCTCGGCTACGAGCAGGTGCTTGCGCTCGATGAAGAGCAAGAGAACGCCGAGCGAAAACGCCTCTACTACGTGGCTATGACGCGTGCGATCGAGCGCCTGATCGTCTCCGGAGCGATCGACGCGGAGAAGGTTGCCGACGACCCGACGGCGATTGGCTGGATACTGCAGCGCCTCGGCGCGGACGCACTGGAACAGGACGGGGACGAGCCCCGGCAGATCGACTGCGGCGAATCGAGCGTGCTGCTGCGGGTCGATCGCTTCGCGCCTCAGGCCGAGCAGCCCGAGCCGGCCGCCGCCGTCGAGGTAAGCTCCGGCGCCCAGCTCTCCTTCTTCCAGCAGGGGCCGGCGGCCGCGGCCGAGCCCAGCTCTCTGGTCGCGCCGCTGGAGCCGCTCGAGCCGCTCGCTTCGCCGCCTCTGCAGCAGCCGCGCCGGCTCTCCTACAGCTCGCTCAGTAGCTTCGAGAGCTGTTCCTATCGCTACTTCGCCGAGCGCGTCTGTGGCATGAAGTCGCTGGCCCGACCTATCGGCGGCGCAGAGGGCGCCGGTCTGGCCGCCACCGAGCAGGGCAGCGCCGTGCACGAGCTGCTGGAGACGATCGATCTGACCGCCCCGAAAACGCCGCCAGGCGACGAACTCGAGCGCAGCGTGCGTTCGCGCCATGCTGCGGTCACGAGCGAAGACCTGGAGCGGATCGGGCGCCTGGTCTCGAACTACTGCGACTCCGAGTTGGCAAAGAAGGTGGCCAAGCTGCCCCGGCTGGCCACCGAACCATATTTCGTCTTCGAGCTCGACGAGGTGCTCGTGAACGGCTTCCTGGACGTCGTCTCCTTCGATGAGGGCAAGGCCTTCGTGCTCGACTACAAGACCAACGCGCTGGACAGCCCCGCCGAGGAGATCGTGGAGAGCGATTACCGCCTGCAGCGGCTGGTCTACGCGCTCGCCTGCCTGCGCGCCGGCTACGAAGAGGTGGAGGTCGCCTATGCCTTCCTCGAACAGCCGGACACGGTCGTCAGCGCCACCTTTCATAGCGGCGACGTGGACGAGCTGGAGCGCGAGCTCGGAGCCGTGATCGAGCGGGTTGCCCGCGGCGAGTTTGCGCCGACTCCGAGTCAGCGCAGCTGCTCGGACTGCCCGGTGAACGGAGTCGTCTGCGCGGGCATGAACTTGCCCGGCGCGCCGCCGAGGCTCGCTGTCGTGCCCACGGAGAGCTGAGGCCCTGGTGCCGCGCGACTACACGGTCGAAGCCCGGCGCCGCTTTCCCGCGGCGAAAAAGAGGATCGGGCCGCTGATCGAGCGGCTCTCCGCCGAGCACCCCGACGCTAAGATCGCGCTCCACTTCGCGAGCGACGTCGATCTGCTGGTTGCGGTGATGCTCTCGGCTCAGACCACCGACGTGAACGTGAATCGCGTTACAGAGAGCCTCTTTCGCAAGTACCGCAGGCTTGAGGACTACCTCGCCGTCACGGCAGAGGAGCTGGAGCAGGACATCTTCGCGACCGGCTTCTACCGCCAGAAAGCGAGCTCGATCCGCGGCGCGATGCAGGCGATCGCGGAGGAGCATGAGGGCCGCGTCCCGCGCAGCGTCGAAGAGCTGGTGCGGCTGCCCGGAGTGGGGCGCAAGACCGCCAACGTCGTCTGCGCCGAGCTGGCAGAGGCCCAAGGCATTGTCGTCGATACGCACGTTCGCCGCCTGTCCCAGCGTCTCGCCCTGACCCGCGAGCAGGATCCGGTCAAGATCGAGCGCGACCTGATGCGCCTCGTTCCGCGCGAGCACTGGGGCCTCGTGCCTCACCTGTTGATCTGGCACGGGCGGCGCGTTTGCGATTCAAGGCGCCCGGCTTGCGAGCGTTGCGTGGTGGAGGAGCTTTGCCCGTCCAGCCGGGTTTGATCCGTCATATCTAGCTTGCGCCAATCGGCGCGACCAGGAACACTCTGCGGCCGTGGACGGCTCAACCCTTGCCTTCGCCGGTATCGCGGCGCTGCTAGTGATCACGCCCGGCGCCGATATGGCGCTAGTCACTAAGAACGGTCTCGCATATGGTCGCCGGGCCGCGCTCGCGACGGCGCTCGGCGTCAACCTCGGCGCGCTCGTTTGGACACTCGCCGCTGCACTCGGCGTCGCTGCCTTCGTGAGTAGCTCGCAGGTGGCCTTCAACACGTTGCGCGTCGCGGGCGCCGCCTACCTGCTCTACCTCGGCCTACACACGATCTGGGCGACATTCCGCCGCAGCGAGGCAGAGGAGCCGGTGGAGACGGTGCGAACGCCGCGCAGCAGCAAGACCGCCTTTCGCCAGGGCGTCGTCAGCAACCTGCTCAACCCAAAGCTCGCGGTTTTCTACACGAGCCTGCTACCGCAGTTCGTGGCTCCCGGTCAGTCTGTCTTCGCCAGGTCGCTCCTGCTTGGTGGGATGCTCAACCTGATGGCGATCCTTTGGCTTTCGTCCTATGCCTGGCTGGTGGCGAAAGCCGGCGGTGTTCTACGCCGGCCCCGCGTTCGCTGCTGGCTGGACAGGCTGACCGGCAGCGTGCTCGTCGCCTTTGGCTCACGCCTGGCGAGCGAGCGGCGCTAACCGTCTCCGTTCGTCTAGCCGGGTCTTACTCGAACTAGGCGCCGTTAGCCGGCGATAGCGCCACCAGCAGCCCGCCGTCGTCGTCATAAGCCGGGAACAGGTCGCAGACAATCGGTTTCTCGCTTCCGCTCCGCGCCCGCATGGTCATCGACTCCCCGAGCCGCCGAACGCCCCACTCGAGCGCCAGCGCCACGGGATCCTGGTCGCCCGTGGCCTTCAGACCAAGAGCCTCGCGCACGTCGCGCCCGATCAGGTCGGCCTCCTCGTAGCCGGTCAGCTCGAACACGCCGCGTCCGACTGCGATCACGCGCCCTTCCTGTTCGCAGGTCACGAAGCCGGTGTTCGGGCCAGGGTAGTAGTCCTCCAGCAGTTCGAAGAGGAAGCCGAAGCCGCAACTGTGGCAGGCGACCGGCTCGTCCGAGAAGCCCTCGACGCCGTCTACGTCGACCGAGCGCTGCTTGCAGTTGGGGCAGATGTAAATGGGCACGAGAGGATCGTATCGGCGCCGAGGTGGGTGAGAGAGAGCGTCGATTTGAGTCCGGCGTCGTGGCGGCGCGGGACGCTCGCGTCCGTTCCAATTCCGGCACTGGTGCAATTCCGGCACTGGTGCGTTTCACACGGGTGCGATTATCGGGGCTAGGCTCGCAGTGGGGAGGAGGTTGGGGCTACCTGCGCTCGGGCGGTCGTCTGAGCTAAAGAAGCGTCGAAGCGGGCGCGTTTTCGGGCGTCTTGACATGCTCCGTCGGCAAGGTACTATGTAGCGCATAGTAGACCAAGGGACACTTTCGCAGCTTCGCCGGGGCGTGATCGAATACTGCGTCCTGGCTCTGCTTCGCGACGGCGAGCGCTACGGCTTCGAACTGGTGCGCACGCTGAGCGAGGTTCCCGGCATGGTCACCAGCGAGGGAACGCTCTACCCGCTCTTGAGCCGCCTCCGCCGCGCCGGCGTGGTCGAAACGAGCTGGCGCGAGTCACCCTCGGGCCCGCCCCGGCGCTACTACCACCTCACCGCCTCCGGCCGCGCCGTGCTGGAGGCCTTCAGCGGCGAGTGGGCGAGCTTCCGCGACGCCGTCGATCACTTCCTCGAACAGGAGAAAAACGCATGAACGCCGCCACACTGCACCCGCTTGCCCGCGATTATCTAAAGCGCCTGAAGAAGGCCGCCGCGAATCTGCCTCGCGCCCGGCGCAAAGAGTTGATCGAGGAGATCGAGTCGCATCTGAGCGAGGCTCTCCCGGCCGGCGCGAGTGAAACCGAGGCGCGGAACGTGCTCGAACGCCTGGGCGAGCCCGCGGAGATCGTCGCCGAGGCCGGAGCGGGGCAGGCGCTCGCGCCCCGGGCGGGACTGAACGAATGGTTGGCAATCCCGTTTCTTCTGATCGGCGGAGTGATCATTCCGGTTCTGGGCTGGTTCATCGGTGTCGTACTGCTCTGGAGCTCGAGAATCTGGACAGTGCGTGACAAGTTGATCGGGACGCTCGTAATACCGGCCGGCCTGGCAACGACCGTCTTCCTCTTACTTGGTGTGGGAACCGTGAGCGGGGAATCGTGTTCGTCCAAAACCGTCACGACGGTTGGTTCGCGTACCGTGAAAACGCTAAGCGCGAACAGTGATTGCGTAACTTCCGGTGGCGGCGCCAACTATCTTGCGATCGCGTTGGCGGTTTTGCTCGTCTTGCTCCCAGTTTTCACGTCGATTTACCTGGGCCGGCGCCTTACCCGGACGAATACGGCGGAATGAACGCCGCCGGCCCGACTTCAGCCCCGAGCGACTAAAACCGCAGGTTTTAGTCGCTTATAGCCAGTGCTTGCGCCGGAAGAAGATGACCTGGAAGATCGTCGTGCCCACGATCCAGCCCCAGGCCCACCAGTAACCGAAGCCCCAGCTCAGTTCGGGGATGTGATGGAAGTTCTGACCGTAGAGCCCGACGATGAAGGTCGGGACGAGCAACATCGAGGCGATCGCGGTCAGGCGCTTCATCACCTCGTTCTGGTCGATCGCGATCTTGGCCTGGCTGTAGTCGCGCACGCCGGCGACCAAGTCGCGCGCCAGCTCCAGACCCTCGCTCGCGCGCAGAAGCTTGTCGTAGGCGTCCTCGAAGTGCAGCTCGACCGCTCGCGTGAACTGACGCTTGCCGCCGATATCGATTCTTCCGTCGAGCACGCGGCGGACGGAGTCGCGTGTTGGTGTGAGCGTGCGGCGAACGTGGAGCAGGTCGTGGCGAAGCCCGGAGATGCGACCGCGGATGACGTCTGCTCCCAGGCTCTCGACGCCCTCTTCGAGCTCGTCGATCTCATCCTCGAGCGTGTCCACCAGAGAGAGATAGCGCTCGGCGATTTCATCCACCAGCGCATAGACGAGCATCCCCGTCCCCGTCGCGCCGCCGGCGCGAGCGTCGCGGATCGACGCGGGGCCGAACGGGGCTCCGTCCGGCGGCGTCTTGCGCACCGTGATCAAAAGCTCGCCCGTCGCCACCAGATCGACCTCCTGGTAGAAGATCCGGTCCTCGTCGGGCACGGCGACCGCGACGAGGAAGATGCCGAAGACGTAGCCCTCGTGGCTCTCGAGCGTTGGACGCGGCTCGTCTTCGTGCGTTGCCGGGGCGAGCAGCCGGCTTAGCGCACGCTCGTGCAGGGCGTGCGGCATAGCCTTCTCGAGCTCCTCCTGGCTCGGGTCGAGCAGATCGATCCAGCGGGTCTCGGCCACGGAGTCGAGGCTAGCGATGGCGCCGGTCGGCATATCGTGAGCGCGGGGCCCGGGTGATTCCCACACCCGCCGTCAAGGGTTCGATGAGCCGGCGCTGCGTTTCGGCCCCGCAGGGGAAGGGAAGGTCTACTGTGTATTACTGTGCATCACTAAGAGTGTGGTCCTTTCTCGAAAAGGAGAAACCGTATGTACCGAGATCCTGGGTTGATGGTTCTAGGCGCGGTCTTGGCCGTTGTGGGAGCCATCCTGAAGTTCGGCGTCACCGTCACCGGTAACGGTTTCAACATCAACACGATCGGGGTGATCCTGTTGATCGCCGGCATCGTGCTATTCGTCCTCGGTCTTCTACTGACGCTTATGGGCGGCTCGCGCAGGAGCAGCACGCGCGAAGTAACGCAAAGCACGCCCGGCGGGCAAGAGCGCACCGTGGAGCAAAGAGACAATCTGGCCCCGTAGGCCCTATCCAGCCAAATTCGAACGCCCGATACGACCGTCTTGCGGCGCTAGCGTCTGCTCGGGCCGTTTGCGCGTCAGCGTCCGTCGGCACTGACCGATTTCGATCGCCACGTTTTCGTCGTGAAGGCGCTTCCCATCCGTGCGTCTTTCCTGGCTAGGCTCGGCGCGGGGAGGAGGATGGGCGTGCTTTACGAGCGGGATGCTCGCGAGAAGCACTATCTAGCGGTGACCACCGGGTCGGTATAGAGCGAGGTGTAGAAACCTCTCCGCGCGAGCAGCTCCTCGTGCCTGCCCTGCTCGACCACGCGGCCGTGCTCGAGCACCACGATCAGGTCGGCGTGGCGGATGGTCGAGAGGCGGTGCGCGATCACGAAGGCTGTCCGGTCGGCCAGCAGCACCCTAAGTGCCCGCTCGATCGTGCGCTCGGTCGAGATGTCCACCGAGGAGGTCGCCTCGTCGAGGATCAGGATGCGCGGGTCGGCGACCAGCGCCCGGGCAAAGGCGACCAGCTGGCGCTGCCCAACCGAGAGCCTGGCACCGCGCTCACCGAGCTGCGTATCGAAGCCGTTCTCGAGCTCTTCGATGAAGCCGAGCGCCCCGACTGCGCGGGCGGCGGCCTCGACCTCCTTGTCCGTCGCATCCGGCCGGGCGAAGGCGATGTTATCGCGCACCGTGCCGGCGAAGAGAAAGCCCTCCTGCGGCACGATCCCGAGCCGCGAGCGCAGCGAGCGCTGCTTCAGATCGCGCAGGTCGACGCCGTCGAGCATGATCCGGCCCTCGGTCGGGTCGTAGAAGCGCGCCAGCAGCTTGGCGATGGTGGACTTGCCGGCACCCGTGTGGCCGACCAGCGCCACGGTCGTCCCGGCCGGTACGTCCAAGTCGAGGTCGTGCATCACCTCGGGCAGATCGGGCCGGTAGCGGAAACGGACATGCTCGAAGTGGACGTGGCCGGTCGCTCGCCCGAGCTCGCGCGCGTCCGCTTTGTCGAGCACCTCGGGCTCGGCGTCGAGCACGTCCATGATCTTGTCCAGCGCTGCCGTGGCCGCGATAAAGGTGTTGAAGAGCTGCGAGAGCTGCTGGATTGGGTCGAAGAAGTTCGACAGGTAGTAGATGAAGGCGACCAGCGTGCCGATCGTCACCTGTCCGTGGAAGACGAGCCAGCCGCCGTAGCCGAGCACGATCGCGCTGCCGGCGCCCGAGAGCACGTCGACGAAGGGGAAGTAGATTCCGTTCCAGACGACGGTGCGATAGTTGGCCTCGCGGTAACTCTCGTTCAGCTTGGCGAAGTTGCGCACCCGCTCGTGCTCGCGCGTGTAGGCCTGGACGACGCGCATGCCGCCGATGTCCTCGGCGAGCGTGCCGGTGACGTTGCCGATCCGCTCCCTGACAGCGCGGTAGGCGCGGCTCGAGTAGAAACGGAAGACGGCTGTCGCCCCCAACATCAAGGGCATCACGGTCAGGGTCGCCAGCGCCAGGCGCCAGTCCAGCACGAACAGGATCACGGCCGAGCCGACCAGCATCAGCGTGCTCTGGATCAAAGTCGAGACGCCTTCGGTGACGAGCTGATCGAGCGCCTCGATGTCGTTGGTCATGCGGCTGACGATCACGCCGGTGCGGTTGCGCTCGTAGTAGCCGAGCGAAAGCCGCTGCAGGTGACCGAACAGCTTGCGGCGCAGGTCGGCGAGAACGCGCTCGCCCACCCAGCCGGTGTAGTAGCTCTCGGCGTAGCCGGTCGCCCAGTTGGCCAGGCCGACCGCCAGGAAGACGATCACGGTGGCGACGAGCACCTGCATGTCGCCCTGCGTGATGCCGCGGTCGATCGCCACCTTGGCGAGGAGCGGAGGCATAAGCCCGGTGGCCGTGGCCGCCAGCAGCGAGATCACGGCAAGAGCGGCTCTACCTTTGTAGGGAGCGACGAGGCGAGCCAGCGTGCTCAGGCGCCTGACCGTCTGGCGCCAGGACCAGTCCTGCA
>DATCCQ010000096.1:0-19167 GCA_036511185.1 Gaiellaceae bacterium | reverse complement strand
TCGTGCTTGCAGGGGCGGATTGACTCTCCGTCTTGAGCGATCTCGCCGCCGCTTTTGTGGCCTGCGTCGAGAGGCTCGCCACTTGCCGACCGGTCAGAGCACTGGCGCTCCTTAGCCGGTGGATGGTGTCGGCCTTGACCGAGCGAGCAGCCTCCAGGCTTTGGGCGCTGGCAGCTGCTGCGGCGCGTAGCCGATCGAGCTCGCCCACACGCCGCGCCAGGTCGGCCTTCAGGAGCAGCAGCTTGGTCTGCGCCAGCCGCGATTGGCGCAGAATCAGGTTCTGCTGGTTGGCGATCTGGTGAACGCTCTCCAGCCGCGTTACGGCATCATCGATCGATGTGGCACCGAGCATGATTGCGATCGGGTCGTTCGTGTCTCCCGACTCGTATAGAGCCCGCGCTCTTTCAGCGAGATTGTGCTGGGTAGCCGAGATCGCCCGCCGTGCTAGGCGCAGGCTTGTGCGCGTGGAAGCGCTCTCGCGCTTGAGCCGAGCTTTCTGCGCATCCAGCTGCGCGATCCGGACTCTCGCTCGCTCGAGGCGAGTCTCAATCGAATAGAGCTCGAGCAGGGCGTTGTGAGAGCGGCGCTCGAGTTGAGCGCGCTTGGCGCTCTGACTGCCGGGCGCGCCGCTCACGGCTGCCGGTAGTGCAACACCGATCAGTACCGTCACACCGAAGGCGAGCGCTACCAATCGCAGCGTCTGTCTGCGTGCTCGCACGAGGCGCGGACCGTAGCACAGCCGCCCTCGCTACGAGCGGGTTTTAGGCACTGTGGGGGCACTGTAGGTAAGCTATTCGAGGCACCCTTGTCGGTTGCAGGCATCCGGACCGCTTGCTAGGGTGCTGAACTTGAACGGGCCGTCCCTTCGGCCCCGCTGTCCCCTAAGCAGCCCGTGAACGGCTTTCCAAAAAGACAGCTCGCGACGTTCCTCGTAGCCCTACCGGCGCTAGTCGGTGTCTTCGTGCTGGCCGGAAGCGCTGTCGCCAACCCCACAGTCAGCTCCAAGCGCGCCGACGCCCAGCGGGCGATGGATCAGATCGCCCAGATGGACCGGCAGCTCGAGGTGGTCGGGACGCAGTGGCAGGGCGCCCAGTACAAACTGGGAAAGACCACCGCCAGGCTAAACGCGACGAAATTCTCACTCAATCTCGCTCGCAAGAGCCTCGTCGCTTCGCGCCACGCTCTAGCCCAGCGCATCATCGCCGTCTACCAGGACCAGGGCGACGAAAGCAACTCCACTGTCGCCATCCTCCTTCAGGCGACAAGCGTCCAGAACATGATCGATCGGGTCGATGCTGCTCAGCGCATCTCAGATCACGACTCTCGAGTCGTCAAGCAGGTCACGGCGCTACGCAATCAAACCGCTCGCCAAGCCGCCGAGCTCGGGAAGATGCAGGCCAGGCAGAAAGCCCTCGTTGCCGAGATGGCATCCCAGTGGAACGAGCTCAAGAGAAAGCAGAACGAGCGCAGGGCATACGTCGCGAGCGTTAAGCGGGAGATCGCCTCGCTGATCGCCGAGCAGCAGCGTCAGGCGGCGGCAGCGGCCGCGCGAGCGCGCCAGACGATCGCGAGTTACAACTCGGCGCCTACCACTTCCTCGAGCGTACCCCCCACTTACAGCGCCCCTGCGGCGTCGTCGGTCGGGCAGAGTGTTGTAAACGCCGCCATGTCGAGGCTGGGCGCGCCGTACGTTTGGGGCTCCGCGGGCCCAACCACATTCGACTGCTCCGGCCTGGTGGTTTGGTCCTTCGCTCAGGCCGGTATCAGCCTTCCCCATTACAGCTACAGCCTGATGTCCGGCGGAGCCGCCGTTTCTGCCAGCGATCTCCAGCCGGGAGACCTCGTCTTCTTCTACGGCGGTAGCCATGTCGGCATCTACATCGGCGGCGGGCAGTTCATACACGCGCCGCACACCGGCACGGTTGTCCAGGTCACAAGCCTGGGCTCGTACGGCTTTACCGCCGCCCGTCGCTACGGATAGGCGCCACCTCGCTGGCGAGGGTTGGAAAGCAGGGCGGCACTAGCGTGCCGGCGTCCTGACTCTGATGATGTTCGTGCACGGCCGAGCGGGGCTATTCGCCCGGCTGTGAGGCGATCTGGCTGTTACCGACGAGACGCTGCTACGCCCATCGCCGCGAGTTGAGCCTGGAACAGGTACCTGTCGATCTTGCCGTGATAGATCGGCACGCCTTCCTTCATGCAGACGCGGATTACTTCATCACGCTCGATCCCAAGCTCCTTGGCGATCTCTTCGGGCGTCAGGTGATTGGCCATCTCGCTCCTTTCGAAAAAGAAAACCCGCTCGTGCAAGCGCACCTAGCGGGTCTATCCGTTCCTCCGCAAATTATGTATGGCGGCCATCAGGCGCACCGCCGAGCCAAGACATTCATTTCATGTGCAGCATAGAACGTAGACGTGACGGAGGCAACGGGTTACGCGAGAACCCCCTGACGGGGTGAGAGACCAAGCGGGACGCTTCGAATTATCGGGCGCGCTAGACGGGGTTCGGAAGCTCGACGAACTCCCAAGCGATACCGAAACGCTCGCCAATCCTGGCCGCCAGAGCCTGAACGCCGAGCTTCTCGGTGGCGTAGTGACCGGCGGCCAGGAAGTGGATGCCAAGCTCGCGGGCGGCATGCAGGCTCGGTTCCTTGGGCTCTCCAGTGAGGAAGAGGTCGTAGCCTTCCCGGGCCGCGGAAAGCAGGCTCGGGCCGCCGCCGCCGGTGACTATCGCAGCCGTCCGTACCGTGTCGGGCCCGTGCAGGAAGGCCAACGGCTTGCGTCCCAGCTTCTGCTCTACGCGTGCTGCGAAGTCCTCGCCCGAGACCGGCTCGAGTAGGCGGCCGCCCGTGCCGTAGTCGTCGAAGACGCGCTCCGGCTCGATGCCAAGCTCGCGCGCCAGCAGCACGGCATTCCCGATCTCGGGATGGGCGTCCAGGGCCAGGTGGTAGGCGACCAGCGAGAGGTCGGCATCGAAAAGCGCCTTCAGCCGTCCCTTCTGGCGTCGGTCGATTACGAGCTGTTCACTCGTCCAGAAGAGCCCGTGGTGAACGAGCACCATCTGGGCGCCACGCTCGCACGCGGCCTCGAACAGCTCGCGCGAGGCCGAGACGCCACAGATGATCTTCTCGACCTCGCTCGCTCCTTCAACCTGTAGTCCAACCGGTCCGTAGTCGTGGAAGCGGTCTACCTGGAGCAACTCGCTCGCAAAGGCGATTATCGCGTCACGCTGTGCCACGCTCTGATCTTAGGGCCTATCCCGGTAGGCCCGCACAACCGATGGGGCCGATTCGCGGCGCCAGGAACCACCCGATCCACTCACCGCACTACCAGTGCGCTATCGCGGCTCGTGCGGCCCCCGGCATCCACGCCTCGACCGCCTCAGCCGCGCCTCCCTACCGGGATAGGCCCTAAAGCGTTGGGCGCTCAGGCCGGAACGGCCTCCTTCTCCTTTGCCTTTGCGCTGTCCGCTTCTTTGTGGCGCGGCTTGGAAAGGAATTGCACGCGGCTGGCGACGACCTCTACCGCGCTGCGGCGCTTGCCGTCGGGGTCTTGCCAGGAGCGGCTGCGCAGGCGGCCGTCGATCGCCACCTGATCGCCGCGAGCGAGATACTCGGCGCAGATTTCGGCCTGCCGGTTCCAGCAAGTGACGCGAACGAAGTCGGCGCCGCCGTCCGCGCTCTCGCGGTCGACGGCGAGCAGGAAGCTGGCCAGCTTGCGCTCCTCCGCCAGCTCTTTCAGCTCTACGTCGCTTGCCAGGTTTCCTACCAGGGTCACGCAGTTCACTTTTTCCTCCTCTAGTTGCCAACGAGGACAACGTAGCGGGCCAATTCGCACGAGAGACACACGGTTTGCCCGCGCTTCGTGTCGAAGCCGTGACGGAGTAGCTAACCTGTGGAACGCTCGGGGTGTGGCGCAGCCTGGTAGCGCGCTCCGTTCGGGTCGGAGAGGTCCCCAGTTCAAATCTGGGCACCCCGATAAAGCGGCCGGAAATCTACGATTTCCGGCCGCGATGCTAACGTCGAGTTGAGCGCGCCTGCCGGCGCGTATCAACTCTGCTCCCATAAGCGAGCGAGCCGGGCCGACTGGTGTCTTGCGTGGTTCGGAGTGGGTTCGGATCTCACGTCGGCTACGGGGCTATCCTGCGGAGGTGCCCGATTCTCTACGTGTCGCTTGCATTCAGCTCACGGCCGGTTCCGACAAGGCGGCCAATCTGGAGCAGGCCGAGCGGCTCGTCACTCGCGCCGTCTCGCTCGGCGCCGAGTTGGTCGTACTGCCCGAGAAGTGGAATCTGGTCGGCGACTCGGAGGCGCTTCAGGTAGGCGCCGAGACGCTCGAGCAAGGCGAATCGGTACGGGCCATGGCCGACTGGGCGAAGCGCCAGGGCGTGGTTTTAGTCGGAGGTTCGATCGTGGAGCGGCGCGAGGGGCGCGAGAAGCTCTCCAATACGAGCCTCGTCTTCGACGCGAGTGGGGAGCTGATCGCGCGCTACCGCAAGCTCCATCTGTTCGATGTCGAGGTGGCCGGTCAGATTTATCGCGAGTCGGCGTCTGAGGAGTCGGGCGACGAGGTGGTGCTGACCGAGGTCGGCGGCTGGAAGATCGGCTTGACCATCTGCTACGACCTGCGCTTCCCCGAGCTCTACCGCCTGCTTGCGCTGGCCGGCGCGGAGCTGGTCACGGTGCCGGCCAACTTCACCCTGCGCACGGGAATGGCTCACTGGCACACGCTTCTGCGGGCGCGGGCGATCGAGAACGCGCTCTATCTGGCGGCGCCCGGCCAAATCGGCGAGCCGACGGCGGGCCGGCCGAGTTACGGACACTCGCTGGTAGTCGATCCCTGGGGAACAGTGATCGCCGAGGCGCCGGACACACAGACGGTCATCGTGGCCGAGCTCGAGCGCTCGCGGGTGAGCGAGGTACGCTCGCGCCTACCGGTTCTGTCTCAACGCCGCCCGGATGTCTACCGTCGCTACGAGACGAAGTGAACGTCAAAGCCGTTCTCTTCGATGTCGATTTCACGATCTGCCGGCCCGGGCCAGAGTTGTTACCGGAGGCCTACGCGGAGCGCGGTCGCGCTTTCGACCTCCGGCTCGACCCGGAGCTATTCGAACCGAGCCGACGAGCGGCGCTGGCCGAGCTCCAGCGCCACCCCGATCTGGTGCACGAAGACGAGCTCTGGATCTCGTTCAGCGAGCAGATCATCCGCGGCATGGGGGGCGAAGGAGAGGGCGTTCGTGCGCTGGCCGAAGCGATGGTGCTGGCCTGGGAGCAGGCCGAGCACTTTGAGCTCTACGACGACGTGCTACCGACCTTCGCCGAATTACGCAAGAACGGCCTCAAGCTGGGACTGGTCTCGAACACGGCCCGCGATCTACCTGCCTTCGTCGTCCACCACGGCCTTGACGTTGACGTGGCGATCGACTCTCGCGAGCACGGAAAGACAAAACCGGATCCCTCGATCTTCTCGGCGGCGCTGGCGGCGCTCGGCGTCGAGCCCGAGCGCGCGGTGATGGTCGGCGACTCGCCCGAGGACGATATAGCCGGAGCACGGGCGCTCGGCCTGCGTGCCTACCTTCTCGATCGCGGCGGCGACTACCCGGGCTCTCCCGGGAGGCTGGGTGGGCTCGACGAACTGCCCGCTGCGCTGGGATTACACTGAGTAACCGCGCAGGGCGGGAATTGAGGCGCGCGCCCCGGGTAAGGACGGGCGCCGACCGCCAGGGCGCGGTATCAGCTGGGGGCGAGTACCGACCGAACCGGCCGGCGCATTGCCGGCAAGTAGAGGTTGGCGCGCTCGCCACAACCCGCGTGGCGGATACAGACGAGCGCGCCTCCCACTATCTCCGCTACTCGGCGGAGCGCCGCGAAACTCGGTCGCTCGAGTCGTTGCGGCGATCCCATCCGGGTGGTCCACGCATTTTCTGCTCCCTCCGACCAGCCCCCTGTGTCGGAGACGCTGACGCGGACATACTCACCCGGTGGTAAACCAGTTACTTCAAAACCGTTCTCGTCGAGCTTGACCAACGATGTCTCGAGCGAGAGCAACCCGCCCTGGTGCATGTGATCACAGGCGCGTAGGCTGAGGCCGAGGAGCATGCCATCGATCAGGGCGCGGTCGGCTCTCACGCCGGTCCAGCGGTCACAACCAAGGCAAAGATGGACGGCGACGCCGGCTTCGTCGACGAAGTCGAGCGCTCCAACGAAGTCCTCGATCAGCTCGTTGACCGGCACGGGCAAACTCAAGCGCTCGAACGGTGCGCTAACCGCCAGCTCGCGTTGCTCGAAGTCGTCGCGTATGAGAACGCTCACGGCTCGTGAACCTCCGCTTCGAGGATGCGATCGTAGGCAATCTGGGCGTGCTCGAAGGACGCGGAGATCGAGTCGGCCGAATCGCTGTTGAAGAGGCAGAGGCCGACCTCGTCGTCCGGCATGTAGACCGAGATCAAGTAGGCGACTGCGCTATCCGCGTCGCCGCTCAGCGCTTGAGCCGCCTGCGCGACTCGCTGTCCCTCGGCGCGCAGATCACCTGCGGTTGATCGGGGAACGTATCTCTCAACGACGAAAGTAGGCATGAGGTGGTGTCGGCACGCAGGGGAAATATCCGACACTGAAACGATAGAGGACCGGCTATCGAACTGAAATAAGCGATTCCCGCAGACTTCCTCGGCCACTAATACGTGGTCGAGCGTCTAGGAACCCGTGGAAAACGATTGCGGAAACGTTTTCAAGGCTTTCAGCGGTTTCCGGGCTGGATTTTCTCGTCGCCGGAGAGACGACCGGCCAGCTCGGAGCGCGAGTCAATTCCCAGCTGGCGGAAGATCTTGGAAAGGTTGCCTTCGACGGTACGCACGCTAACGAACAGGGCGGCCGCGACCTCCTTGTTCGAGCTGCCCTTGGCCACGAGCTCGGCGATTCGCCGTTCGGTCGGCGTCAAGCCGAGATCGCCGCGCCGCTGCCCACTGGTCCGCTCGAGCGCCGTATGTGCTTTCTGCGACCACAGGCAGGCGCCCAGTCGATCGAAGATCTCAGCGGCCTGCTCGAGGGCCTCGCGCGCAGACCGTTTCTGTTTTGCCCTCCGTCTGACCCTTCCGGCAACGAACATTGTGCGACCGCGCTCAAAGGGGTCGGGCAATACCTCGTGCCCGGCCAGGGCTCGCTCGATCGCCGCCTCCGCGCTATCGAGATCGCCGCGGCAGGCATCCACGTACGCCCGGCAACGAGCCGAGCTGACGATTCCGTTCGGGCGCTTCGTCGCTGCCACGTGCAGCTCGAAGCTCTCGAGCAGTCGTTCGGCTTGATCGAGGTCGTCAAGAGCGATCAGCGTCTCGATGGCGTTCGGGCGGATGGTGAAGAGAGGCATTTCGACCGAGATGTCACGGCCGAGCTTGTCTTGTAGCTCGAGCGCCGGCTTCAACCAGCGCCAGGCCTCCCGCGTATCGCCGAGCGAAAGCTCGAAGAAGCCCGCTAGTGATGTGAGGGCAAGCTCCTGCCAGTGGGCCTTGGTTCGCTTGGCCTCGGCGAGCTGTTCGGCCAGCCCCTGTCTCGACTCCTCGACTTCGCCGCGCAACACCGCCAGCTGGAGCTTCTGAAAGCCGAGCATACGGATGCTGTACTCGTAGCCGGTGTCATGCGCTTGCTCGAGCCCCTCGTCGGCCATCCGTCCGGCCAGATCCCAATTGCCGCTCCTTACCTCGAGCTCGATCAACTTGGAGAGGATTTGGAAACTGCCAATCAGCCCGCCTTCTTGCCGGGTGCGCTCGAGCTCGGCGCTGAGAATCGGCCGGGCACGCTCGAGCTCGTCCAGCCAGAAGAGCTGGATGCCATACCAGAGCGAGGGGCTGTGGAAAGCCGGCAGAGTCGCCTCCTCGCGGTCGATGGCGATTGCCTGCTGCATGATCTTCTCGTCGATCGCGCCGCCGCTAAGGACGGTCACGATCCCAACGCCCTGCAGTGCCTCGACGAGCAGGCGCTTGTCGCTACCGCGCTTGGCGTGAGTGAGCGCCTTGTGCTGAGCCTCGATCTGGCCGGAGAAGTCGCCCAGTATCGAGCAGGCTTTGGCGAGAGCTATATAGGCCATCGTCAGGCGATCTTCGTCGCCGTCGGCCTCCTTCACCGCCTGACGGCAGAGATCGGTTGCCTCCTGTTCGACCTCGACGATGCTTGCAAGCAAAACCAGCAGGTCGGCTCGCCGCGGCCCACTCTCGATCTCGCTCAACATCTCCTCCGCAATTGCTCGAGCGCGCTCTATATCGCCCGCCGCGAAGTGCTGAACGGCGGCCTCGTGGCGACGATGGTAGGTCTCGTCGAGTTGCTCGGGCGGCGTCAGGCGTGCGGCGTGCTCGTACAGCACGGCGGCGGCTTCGGTGGCGCCGCGCGAGGCTGCATGCGCCGCCGCGGCGTCGAGCTCCAGGGCGACCTTCGCTTCCGGCGTGTTGTTCCCGAGCGCCAGATGCCATGCGCGCTCCTCGACGCCCAGCGTGATCGTGGCCAGGTGCTTGTGCAGATCGCGCCGATGATCGGGGAGCGCCTCGGCGTAGAGGACCGAGGCGAGCAGCGAGTGGGTGAAGCGGATGCGGTCGCCTTCGATCTCGACGGCGCCGCTCTCGATTGCCTCGGTCAGGCTTCCGCCGCCGGCTGCCCGCACCAGCTCGACTGTCGGATCGGCGAGCGCTGCCGCGATCAATAGCGTCTCCTGAGTCACCTCCGGCAGGGCAATCAGTCGCTCCGTGACGAGCGCGCGCAAGGGCTCCGGTACCGAGATTGGCTGAACCGGAGAGGCCGACGAGCCTTCGAGCCCGAAGCGAGCAAGCTCCAGCGCATAGAGCGGATTTCCGCCCGTCGCGCGGTAGAGCTGAGTGAGCACGGCGCGGGGCACGCGGTGCCCGGTGCGTTGCGTCAGCAGGCGCCGAATTGCGCCAAGGCTGAGTGGGCCGAGAGTGACACGCTCGGTAGCGCTCCCTAGACCGTCGCTCGTATCGAGATCGAGCGGCAGTTTCTCGCCCGCCTCCGCGCCGCTCCGGCGCGTCATGAGGAGACCGATCGGGCCTTCGCGCAGGCGTCGCAGCGCGAAGGCGAGCACGCGGGCCGAGGAGCTGTCGAGCCACTGCACGTCGTCGATGGCGATCAGAATCGGCGTTTTTGCCGCCAGCGCACGGAGGAGAGTCAGCACGGCGACCGAGACAGCCCGCTGATCGGCCTTCCCCTCGCCCGGTTCGATCAACAGCAGGCTGGTCTCGAGCGCCTTGCGCTGCGGCGGCGGCAGACGCTTGTGACTCGAGAGAGGAACCTCGTCGAGTAGATCTCCGAGGGCGGCGAAGGAAAGCGGAGTCTCGGTCAGCGCAGCTTCGCAGGCCAGTATACGAAAGCCGCGCTCGCGTGCCTGAGCGATTCCCTCGCGCCAGACCGTCGTCTTATCTATGCCTGCCTCGCCCTCCAGAAGAAGGCCGGCCGGACTGTTCTCGGCACGTTCCAGAACACGACGAAGTACGGCTTGCTCGTGATCCCGGCCGAGCAGCTCCGCCGTCTCCATGACCCCGAGCTTATCTCAGCAGTTCGCAGAAATCGATGCACCGCCCTCAACTGCGCCGCGGCTTGGATTGGAGCGGGCGTTACCGCCCATGGCGCAGATAGACTTCCGTGCTCTCAGAAAGAGCCAAAAAGCCGCATAGCCATTCGAAAATGAGTCCTTCCGAGCACATCTCCAAACCGACAAGTCATCCACGCAGCCGGCATAAACAGCGCAAGGCAAATCGCCTGCCGGTGTTGCTCGCGCCTGCGCTCGTCACGCTTTCTCTGCTCGTTATCGTGGGCTATGCCTTTGCCGGATCGTCCAATCGCATAGCGACCGGAGTTGAGATTGCGGGTGTGGATGTGAGCGGCTTGACCTCGGCAGAGGCCCGCCAGAAGCTAGAAAAAGCTTCATCGAGGCTCACCTGGGTACCGGTCCAGTTCGTTGCCACGAACAAGCACTTCGAAGTCGCGCCGGCGCAGCTCGGGATCTTCATCAATTGGGACGCGGCTATCGCCAGAGCGCGCCGCGAAGGCGACGGACTCGGTCCGCTGCGCGGTTTTAAGCGCCTGGAGATGCGTCTTCTAGGCAATCACATCAAGCCCCGCGTCAAGCTTTCATCGCCGGCCCTGAAGAAGCTTATCTTGACGATCGCGAAGAGAGTGGACAAGCCGGCGCTCGAGCCCGCGCTCATTCTCGACGGCTCGCAGCCCACAGTGGTTCCCGGGCACAAGGGCAGGGCGCTGGACAAGAAGCAGGCGGCCGAGATCGTTGTCAGAACGCTCGGGTCGCTCTCCCGCAGCACAGTTGAACTTCCCGTGCGCGTCATCGTTCCGAGCGTTCGCCGCGGCGATCTGGTGCGTGTCGCAGGGCAGGTTCGTACTGCGGCCTCGGCGCCGGTGTTGCTCAAGCTCGGGCCGGTGCGCTGGACGATCCCGGCGGCGCAGATACAGAAAATGCTCGTCTTTCCGCATGACGGCGAGCGGAATCTGACCATCGGCGGACCTCCGGCCAACATATTTCTTGGCTCTTTAGCCAAACGGCTCGATCGGCCTGCCAAGGACGCCACCTTTTCGATCGTCGGCCGGAGCATTCGCGTTATCCCGGCGCGTATCGGTCGTGTGCTCGATCGAGAAAAGACGGCGAGTGCGATTCTGAGCGCCGCGCTTAACCCCGGCCACCGAATCGCTTCGCTGGTCATCAAGACCGCCCAGCCGAAACGAACGACCGAGCAGGTCAAGGCAATGGGGATCACCGGGCTCGTCGGCTCCTACGAGACGTCGTTCAGCGGGACGGCAAACCGCATTCACAACGTCCAGCTCGTGGCCAAGTTGATCGACAACGAGTTCATCGCCCCGGGCGCGATCTTCTCGTTCAACCAGACAACCGGCCAGCGCAGCGCGGACAAGGGCTTCCTGACAGCGCCGCAGATCGCCAACGGCAAGCTGGTCGACGCGCTGGGTGGGGGTATTTGCCAGGTTTCGACAACCGTGTTCAACGCTGCCTACGAAGCGGGCCTCGACATCCGCGAGCGAACGAATCACGCTCTCTACATCAGTCACTACCCGCTCGGGCGAGACGCCACGGTGAATTGGCCCAGCCCGGATCTCAAGTTCCGAAACGACACGGATCACTGGATCCTGGTTCGCACCTTCTCTAGCTACAGCACGCTGCTTGTGGCGCTTTACGGAACGCCCCAGCACCGGAAGGTCGTCTCGGAGACGGCCCCGCTGAACGTCACCGGGCCGCCGCCGGTGGAGAAGATTCTCGATCCAAACTTAGCCGTCGGCAAGAAGGTCGTGGACGATCCGGGCGAATCCTCCTACTCGACTCACGTCCGCAGGCGTGTTTACGGCGCCGACGGCAAGTTGCTGCACGACGACACCTGGTATTCGACCTACCGCTCCTCGCCCAAGGTCGTGCGTGTCGGAACCAAGGCGCCCAAAAAGAACACGGGGACGAGTACTACGAGCACGACCACGACAACGACGAAGACGACAACGACGAAGACGACAACGACGAAGACGACCACGACCGCCACGACGCCGACCGACACGACGCCGACCGACACGACCACGACCGACACGACGCCGACCGACACGACCACGACCGGTACCGGCTAGCGGAATAACCCCTTTTGGGGCTAGAAAGCGCCTCCTTCCTGCTTCCCGGGCAGGTAGGTCGAGGGACAGATGAAGCGGAGGGCGTGGGCGAACTTGCGCGCACGCGCGAGCTCGGCCTGGCTCTGTTCGCGTTCCGCGGCGAGTTGCTTGTCGAACATCTCCGAGAACAACTTCCGGGCCGCCTCATGGCGAGCTTCAGCGCTCTCGAACTCGTTCCGGATCACGTTCAGCTCCCCGGCGTCCAACCAGATACCGCCGCAGTTCGGACACTCGTCGATGGTGATCTTGCGGGCGACACTCTCGAAGTGGCGCATCATCACCTCTGTCTCACCGCATTTGGGGCAGCTGCGTCGCCGGCCGAGATCGACCGAGAGCGATCGGTCGCCGGGTATCTCGAGCAAAGCCGTACCTGCCGATTCGCTCCGTTCATCGACCTTCTCGAGCTCGGAGTGATCGAACCAGATCCCGGCGCAGCCGTTTGCGCAGGCGTCGACCGTGATCGGGCCGGCGGTCATCGTTGTCAGCTCGCGGCCACAAGCGGGACAGATCATCTCGTCAGTCCTTTCTGCCTCGACGGGGCTCCGTCACTTGAAGCTGTATTCGACTCGGCCGCCTTGATCGCCTCTTTCAACCAAGCCGGCATACGCGTCGGCCGGAAGGTGTGTGAATCGACGAGCGCATGCAGGCTCGAGCCTTCGGCCAGGCGCTCGCCGTCTCGCTCGACGACGTACTGGCAACGGAAGCGGGCGCCTCGGATATCGAAAATCCGGGCGTAGACACGCAGCCTGTCGTCGAAACGAGCCGGAGCGAAGTAGCGAACGTTTATCTCCACCACCGGCGACTCGATTCCCTTATCGCGGAGTGCCTGGTAGCCGCCGGCATGCTCCGAGAGATATGCAACGCGGGCGGCCTCGAACCAAACGAGGTAGGCGGAGTGGTGGGCGATCCCGGCCGCGTCGGTCTCGGCGAAGCGGACGGTCAGCTCGGTGAAGAAATGGAACGGCAAGATGGAGGAACTCTAGAGCCAGGCGAGTATCGGGGTATCGACCTGCCGCATAATCCGATTTGACCCCTCATCTCAAACTTGCTATATAGCAGATATGCGATCGGATGACGCCGACCTCGAGAAGCAGGTCGCAGCGCTTGAGCGCTCTCTTCATGCACTAGAGCTTCGCATTAAGAAACTCGAGAGTGAAGAAGTCTCGGAACCGGTGCCCGAGCCAGTTTCAGTTGCGCCTCCTTCGTGGTTGCCGCCGGAAACTCCGAAGCCGGCGCCCAAACCGGTCGCCGCGGCGCCATCGGCCATGCCGCCGCTACCGCCAGCGCCTGATCAGGCACCGCAGTTCGAGTTCGATTTCGAGCAGCTACTCGGCGGCAGGCTTCTCGCCTGGGTAGGAGGTATCGCAGTCGTGCTTGGAGCCGTCTTCTTCGTGACGATGGCCATTCATCGCGGTTGGATCGGCGAAGGGATGCGCGTCTTGCTCGCCTTCCTCTGCTCGACGGCGCTGCTAGGCGCGGGGGTATGGCTGCACGAGCGGCAGGGGCGAACGCAGACCGCGAAGATCATGGTTGCGGCGGCAATCGCCGCCCTATACGCGAGCCTGACTGCGGCGACCGCGCTATACGATCTCGTCACACCGGTCGAGGGCTTTCTCGTCGCCGGGCTCGTCGGGGCCGTGGCCAGCGCGATCGCGGTGCGCTGGAAATCCGTCCAGATCGCCGGAATCGGCATCGTGGGCGCACTGCTGGCGCCGGTTCTCGTGGATGCCGGAACTTCCATGGCGGCGCTCGTGTTCATGGCACTGGCATTGATGAGCGCGATCGCGGTCGTGATCTGGGAACGCTGGCCTTGGTTGGCGATCCCGGCTTACGTTGTCAGCTTGCCGCAACTACTGCTCTGGGTGCACGACACCTATGAGCCTCACCTATATCGCGTTCTCATAGTTCTGCTCGGGTTCTGGCTACTCTACATGCTGGCGGCGATCGGCTATGACCTGCGCGTCGCGAGCGAGCGCCTGCGCGTGCCGAGCGCGATGCTCGCCTTCTCGAACGTCGTCGTAACCTCCGGCGCCGGCTACGCGATCCTGAAATCCGAGCTCTCCGGTAATGCCGCGACAACCTGGGTGCTCGCGATGGCCGCGCTACATGTGGTGCTCGGGTTCGCCATCGCCTGGCGCCGGTCATCGGCGAAAGAGATCGCTCTGCTGGCTGCCGCGGTTGGGATCGGGCTTTCGGCCATCGGACTTGCGCTCGCGCTCGACGGGCCCGCGCTCGTCAGCTGCTGGGCTGTCGAGGCCGCGCTTCTCGCCTGGCTGGCCAGGCGAACAGAAAGCAAGCGAGCGGTCGCCGGAGCGATCGGCTTTCTGGCGCTCGCCGGCGCCCGTGCGCTCAACTACGAACGAATCCGCATCGATCATCAGATCACCGGTACAAAAGCCGATGCGACGGCTGTCGTTGCGCTCTTGGTGGTCGCCGTCTCGGCCGTGGTTGTGCCCCGACTATTCCCTCGACAACTGTCCGAGGACGTGTCGGGGTTCGATGCTCTCTCTGCTATTCCCTTTGATCGTCTGCGGGAGATCGCCACGCCGGTACTCGACGCTGTCGCGATCGCCTTTGTTGCGATCGCGCTCGACGTTGTGCTCAGCGGCTGGAAGCTGCCGGTCGCCTGGGTCGCGCTCGCGGCCGCGCTCGTTCTGATCTCGAGGAAGCTCGAATCGCCGACATACTCACCTGCTTCCGCGGCGCTTCTCGTCGCAGCGAGCCTGCACATCCTCTTCTTCGATGTCCCGCCGAAGGTCGCTCTCAATCACGGGCTCGACCATCTCGGGCTTCAGTTCGTAGCCCTTCTCTTCGTCGTCGCGGGCTGGATCGTCGTTGCTCGCTCGCTACGTCTACCCGGTCTAGAAAGGGAGGAGGAGAACGCCGTTCGTGCGCAGGTCAGCGTCGCCGCGGCGATCGCCGCCCTCTATCTCGGCTCGGCGTTGATCGTTACCGTCGCACCTTCCGGTGAGACGGGAGGGACGCAAATCGGCCAGATGCTGTTGAGCGTCTTCTGGGCCCTGTGCGGTTTCGCCTCACTGGCGTATGGGCTCGTACGCAACAACGCGTGGGTTCGTCGAGGTGGTTTCTTCCTGCTTGTGCTCGCGGCGGGGAAGGTTTTCATCTACGACCTCGCGTCTTTGGACCAGATGGCCCGTGTTCTCTCGCTGATCGGGCTCGGCCTCCTACTCCTCGCGGCGACATTCCTCTACCAGCGGCTGGCCGGAGCCGGGAGCAAGAAGGATGGGGGAGACAAATGAGGCGTGCGATCGCCGCTGTGATCGCGCTTGCCTTTTTCGCGCTGATCGCGGTCACGGTAGCTGGGGCTACGCAGACGATCGATCCGCAGAATTTTCGCTACGAACGGACGCTTACGGGTGCCGCCGCCCGCCCGTTGCTGGTCGAGCTCGATGAGCCCCTGCTCGGGCACGCGCGAACAGATCTGAGCGACATCCGGGTCCTGGATTCAAAAGGAGCCCAGGTACCCTGGCGCACCGTTCCTGAGATCACCGCGCCTCAACCCGTGTCGATTCCGCTGATCGACGTCGGGCGGGAGAACGGCACTCTGGTCGCTCTCCTCGACCTCGGAACCAGCCGCCGCGTCGTCAGCCGAATCAGCCTGCAGGTACCGGGGTCGAATTTCGTCAGCAAGGTGGAGGTACTCGGGAGCGATGACCGGGTGAACTATCGAACGCTCGGAAAAACCCTCGTCTACGACGTAAGAGGAACCACGCACTCGCGCTCGACCGTGGTTGTCTTCAGGCCGAGCGATCTGCGCTATCTCGAGCTGCGCGCGCACGGGTTGCCCGGAATCACCTCTGCGACAGTGAGCCGAGCGGCTGCGAAGCGGGCCTACCGCGTCTGGAAGCCCAGCTCGACTACTCGCAAAGAGCGGCAGGGGACGACGGTCGTAACGCTCGACCTGGGGTATCGCCTGCCGGTCCAAACGCTCGACATCCGGGCTGCGACATCCGTTTACGAGAGACCGCTGGAGATCTTGGGCTCGCGCAACGGTTCCTCCTGGCTCCCTCTCGCGGAAGGACGGCTGTTCCAGTTCGAGGGCGCCGCGCAGGACCCGATTTCGATCGACGCGAATACACGCTTCCTGCGCCTACGCGTCGAGAACGGTGACGACAAGCCTCTGGGGCCTATCACCGTACGCGTACTCGCCCATCCGCGGACGCTGTACGTGGAGGGTGGATCGCCGCGTCCCTACCGAGTTCTCTATGGCTCGCGTTCCCGATCTCTCCAGGCGCCCGACTATGACCTGGCCAGAGTGCCGCGCTCGGCGCTGGGTCTCGATAGGGCGGTATCGGGGCGCCTCGGTTCCGAGCGAGCACTCCAAGCCGAAGCGGCACCGGCTAAGTCGCTGCTCGATCGCTACCCGTGGCTGATCGAAGTGGCGCTCGCGCTAGTCGCGATCGTCTTCGGAGCCGCAGGCTTCTTCGTCTTCCGCAGCAAAGCCTAGAGGCGGAACGTCACGCCGCTGCGCGACGGAGCGGTCGCTCTGAGAGGATCTCGTGGCATTCGCCGCAGAGCGTGCGCTCTAGCTCGTAGGGCACTCCGCCCTGCCGGCCGAGGACGCGAACCGTGACCTGCCGGTGAGTATGCCCTTTCTTTTTCGCCGCAATGTTCATGACGTGATCCAGACTACTGTGAGTATCGGCGGGACAGGTTACCTAGTTAAGCCTTTATTCCTTTCTTATTTCGATCCTTTCTTATTTAGACGGTTCGCTGTGGTGAGGGTTTGCACCGCGAAACGGGGATCTAGTCGAGAGCGTTGCTATCGATCATCTGAGTAGCGATCGAAATGGCAATCTCAGCCAAATACCCCGAGCTTTCGTCTGTCGTCACAGATAGTCCGGCGCGTCTCGATGAGCCGCGTCTGGAGCGCGACGAGCTGGCCGCTGTGAAAGCCGAGCTGGCGCAGGTACGGGCGCAGCTCTACGGCGTGCTCGAGGGAGCGCGGGCAGCCTGCTCGGCCGAGGACGGCGTCGTGCGAGCGCTCGTTGACGCCGAGCAGATCGACGAGGTGGCCGATTCCGTGCTCGACGTTCTCTGTGAGTCCTTCGAGTTCGACACGGCAACCTTCTGGCTGCTCGACCCCGAGGACGGCAAGCTTTGCGCCGTCGCCCATCGCACGGCTCCGACGAGTAGGGCGCGATTTCTGGAGGCCAGAATTCATTCTTCGCGGCTGGCCCTGAATGAAGGAATCGCGGGTCGGGTGTTCGTAGAGAGGAAACCCTTCTTGAGCGACGACGCGCCGTCGGTTGCGGAGAAAGAGCTGGGCATGCTGCTGGAGGACGACGGTCTGCGCACCGTCTGCGCCTTCCCGATCGTAGGCGCACGCGCACCGCTCGGCGTTATTGAGCTGGAAAGGCGCGAGCCGCTGGCCCCCGATCAAGCGCTCGAATCGGCAGCGCGGGTGATCGGCGATCGCGTCGGCGCCTTCATCGATTTCAGCCAGGTTCGCTGGCGCTATTTCTCACTCGTAGCCGACATCAACCGCAGCGCCCGTAAGGGCTCCGAGGCGGCCGCCAAGTCGGCTGCCGAGCCGACCGAAAACGTGATCCCGCTCAGGCACGTCGCCTAGCAGTAGCGCGCAACTAGAATCATCGCTCTGCGCAGGTTGCTTGTCCTCTGTCTCGTTGGGTTCGCCGTGCTGGCGATCGGCCTGTTGGTGCGCTCGTACTCCGGCGGCGAAGGTGGTGCGAACCGGTCGGAGGGAAACGGGGCGGAACGGACCTCCACCACGACGCGTCATTGCCGAGCCGGAGAGGTCGCTGTCGGCTCACGCCGTAGTGCTTTCGTGGCCTTCGTGCGCACGCGCGCGGAGGTTTACGGGCGCCCGGGCGGCACCCGGTTGAGCACCCTGTCACGCCTGAGCAAGAGCTTCGCTACGACGAATCAGCGTGGAGTGCCAACGGTGGTTGCTGTGCTGACGGAGGTGCGAGCGAGTGATTGCCAGACGCACTGGTACCGGGTTCGGCTCTCCGGCAAGCCGGGAGTCTCGGGCGCGAGGGAGGGATATATCCCCGCGGACGCCGTTGCGCTGACCGAAGTGCGCAGCCGTGTGCTCATCGATCTGTCGAGCCGCCACTTAACGCTGTACGAAGGCGGTGTTCCCGCGCTGCGTGCGCCGGTTGCGGTAGGGGCACCCTCGACGCCCACTCCGCGTGGGCGCTTCGTCGTTCGCGAGCGCATCCGCATCACCAACTCCGGCGGTGCCTACGGGTCCGCCGCTATCGCTCTCTCCGCCTTTTCCGAGAAGCTGATCTACTGGCCCCAAGGCGGACCGGTAGCCATTCACGGCACGAACGATCCCGGCTCGATCGGCACGGCCGCGTCACACGGCTGCGTGCGCCTCGGCGCCCGCGACCTCGCGCAGGTGTTCAGGAAGGTGCAGATCGGGACGCCGGTCGAGATCGTCGAATGAGGGCCCCGTTGCCCGGCCCCCTTTCGGAACCCCTGCCGGCTAGCTAGGCTGCATTTAGCACTACCGAATCTAGGAGGAGATGCCAAGTGCCTCAACGTACGCCGGATATCGTGACCAAGCTCGCCGATAGGGGCGAGGAGGCTTTGCAGAAGCTGGCCGGCTCGCAGGCCGCTCAGAAGCTGCTCGACGCTCTGACTGGACTGCGGGATCGAATGGACGAGCTGCAGAGGCGGGTCAGCGGGGTGGAGGCGCTCGAGAAGCGTGTCGCCCAGCTCGAGAAGCAGGTCAAGGTTCATAACAAGGCGCATCAGCCAGCGGCGAAGAAGCCTGCCGCGAAGAAACCGGTTGCGAAGAAGCCGGTCGCGAAGAAGTAGCCGGGCGAACAGCCCTTCTTATTCGCGCGGAGGCACGCGTAGGTGCAGCGCGCCGGGAATCAGCTCGAACTGAACCGGGGTCGTGCCCGGCTGCTCGCCGTCGAGTTGGATCGGCAACGGCTCGTCGGCCTCGATCGAGACGAGCTTGCCGCGTAGGACCTCCACCTTCGGATGCGTGAGGTGAGTTCCCCGGTAGGTCTTGTGCAGGTTGCGGGCCAGGTCGGCCTTGCTCAGGTCGCCGAGGATGAGCACGTCGAAGAGCCCGTCGTCGGGAACGGCGTTGGGGCAGAGCTTCATGCCGCCGGCCTGGTAGCGCCCGATCGCCGCGATCACCTCGTGCATCTTTCCCTCGCGCTCCTCGGCATCGACGCGCAGGCGCACGTTGCAGTTGCGCCAGCGCGGAAAGACCGAGACGACCGCCCAGGCGTAGCTGCCGCGCGGGCCTAGCCCCTTCGTTCCGTCGTTGACGCGGCGGGCGATCGCGCCGCTGATGCCGGCACCGGCGGCGTTGGCGAAGTACTGCTGAGCCCGTTTTCCGTCCCAGGCGTGGAAGGTCGCCTTGCCCAGATCGACCGGGCGCACCTCTCCTTCCAGGGCGACTCGCACCGCCTCTTCCACCGTGTGCGGAATCGCGTGCTCGCGCACGAAATCCGAGCCCGTGCCGCGCGGGATCAACGCCAGCTCG
>DATCCQ010000095.1:0-5861 GCA_036511185.1 Gaiellaceae bacterium | reverse complement strand
TCGCTATCTGTGGCCGATCCCGGTAGCGGCGTTCGCCATCTACCCATATCTCAAGCGGGCGACCTGGTTCTGCCACTTCTGGCTGGGGGCGACGATCGGCCTGGCGCCGCTCGCCGCTTGGCTGGCGGTCGGCAGATCGATTTCTCTAGCGCCAATCGCACTCTGGGTCGGAGTCGCCTGCTGGGTCGCCGGTTTCGACCTTTTCTACGGGCTCTTCGACCTCCAGATCGATCGCGAGCAAGGCCTTCATTCCTTTGCGGTCAGCTTCGGCGTGCCGGCGACCTTCTGGGCCGCTCACGCTCTCCATCTCGTCACCGTGCTGGCGCTTGCCGTGGCCGGCGCTGCGGGCGGAGCCGGGATCGTTTGGGGGCTTGGCGTAGCCGCGGTAGCTCTGCTGCTCCTTTACGAGCACCTGATCGTTTCGCCACGCGACTTGCGCAGGCTGAACGCTGCTTTCTTCACCATCAACAGCGTCATTGCGGTTGTGTTTCTTGCTTTCGCCGTGCTCGACGCGCTTGTTTGAGCCGGCGGAACGCGAGCTTCGCGGATCCGTTTTGGAGTCGCGCTAGCAGGGCGTTGTCATTGGCTGCCGAAGCGGTGAGAATGGAGCCGACCATGCGCTTTCGCTTCATCACCTTTCTGACCGACTTCGGCCTTCAGGACGACTTTGTAGGAACCTGCCACGGCGTGATCAAGAGCATTGCCCCGGATGCTGAGATCATCGATATCACGCACGGGATCGAGCCTCGGCGCGTTCTCCAGGGAGCCATGACGCTCGCCGACACGATTCCCTACATGCCGCCCGGGGTGCACCTCGCCGTCGTCGATCCGGGAGTCGGTACCGATCGCCGGGTAATCGCCGTCGAAGACAAGAGCGGGCGCCTCTACGTGGGCCCAGATAATGGGCTCCTGTTACCGGCGGCCGAGCGTATGGGCGGCATCGCGCGGGCGCATCAGATCGCCAATCCCGTCTACGTGATGAAAGAGGTATCACCGACGTTTAACGGCCGCGATGTGTTCTCACCGGTAGCGGCCCATCTCGCGCTCGGCGTGCCGATCGAGGACCTAGGTCCAAGCCTCGAGTTGAGCGAACTCGTGCGGCTGGACATTCCGAATCCGGTGGCTCGCCACGGCCGGATCAAGGCGACGGTTGTCGATACCGATCGCTTCGGGAATATGCAGCTCAATCTCCGCAACGAGCACTTCGAGGCGATGGGCCTCTCGGTCGGGACGAAGATCGAGCTCGAGCACGACGGCGAGCGCTACTACGCGATCACGGCGCGCACCTTCTCCGACGCCAGGCCTGGAGACATCATGCTCTACGAGGACTCCTTCCAGAATCTCGCGGTCGCAATATCGGGCGGCGATGCGGCGAACATGTTCGGCGCCGCTCCCGGCGACAAGATCACCATCCGCCTGCGTTAACGAAAAAGGGGTTGCGCGAGCGCCTTCACTCGCCTAATCTCGAGGGCAAGAAGGACGTTCACGGCGCGGTATCACCGGTCTGGACGTCCTTTTTATTTGGCTGACGTGTCCGCTCCCGATCTTCAACTGCTTGCCGGCACCTACGCGGTGAGCCGGCTTTCGCCTGACGAGCCCGCTCCTGAGTGGGCGCGCGGAGAGCTGCTGGCGTTGATCTGGACGCCCGACGAGCTGTCGATCGTCTCGGCCTCGGAGTCGGTGCCGGAATCGGTTAGGAGCGAACTCGATTGGCGCGTTTTTAAAGTCGCGGGCCCGCTCGACTTCTCGTTGGTCGGGATTCTCGCGACACTGAGTGGAGCTCTGGCGCGGGCGGGCATCGCCCTCTTCTCGCTCTCGACTTTCGACACCGACTACATCCTCGTTCGCGAGCGAGATCTCGATCGCGCCGTACGCGCTCTGGAATCGGACGGCCAGCGAATATCGTTCGCTAGCGAAGCGCGGCCCGGGTAATACGGCGAGAAACAAGCGGCTCGCTACGATAGATCTATGGCCGCGAAGCAAACCGTCAAGCTGGACGCGCGGCGCATCCGTGCCGACTTCCCGATCTTCGAACAGTTGGAGGAGGGCAAGCCGCTCGCCTTCCTCGATTCGGCTGTGAGCTCGCAGAAGCCCCGGCAGGTGCTGGCGGCGCTGGAGGAGTTCTACGAGCACTCTTACTCCAACGTCGGTCGCGGCGTCTACGCGCTGGCGGAGCGCGCCGATGCGGCCTACGAACAGGCGAGAGAGAAGGTGCGCGAATTCATCAACGCCGCCTCGGCGCGGGAGATCATCTTCACGCGCAACACGACTGAAGGTTTGAACCTCGTGGCTTACGCCTGGGGCTTGGACAACCTCGGTCCGGGCGACATCGTGCTGGCCAGCGAGCTCGAGCACCACTCCAACTTCGTACCCTGGCAGGAGGCTGCCAGGCGCACAGGCGCCGAGTTCAGGGTCATTCCGGTGAGCGGCGAAGGCGAGCTGGAACTAGACGGGCTAGAGCAGCTCGTCGAGGGCGGCCGCTTGAAGATCGTTGCCATTACGGCCGTCTCGAACTCGCTCGGCACGATCGTTCCGGTTGAGCGGTTGATTGCTTTCGCGCACGAGCGGGGAGCGATCGCCGTGATCGACGCGGCGCAGGCGGTGCCCCACCGCAAGGTCGATGTGCAGGCGCTGGACTGCGACTTCCTCGCCCTCTCGGGCCACAAGATGTGCGGTCCAAGCGGAGTCGGCGTGCTTTATGGCCGCAGCGAGCTGCTCGAGCAGATGAGCCCCTTTCAGACGGGCGGCGGCATGATCCGGCGCGTCTCGGTCGAGAAGACGACCTGGGCTGAGCTACCTCATAAGTTCGAGGCCGGAACGCCTCCGATTGCCGAGGCAGTAGCGCTTGGTGCGGCGATCGACTACCTCGAAGGCATCGGCCTGAAGGCGATCGCCGAGCACGAGCACGAGCTTACGGCTTACGCGCTGCAGCAGTTGGGCGAGCTTCCCGGCCTGACTCTCTACGGGCCCCCGCTCGAGCGGCGCGCCGGAATTGTCTCCTTCAACCTGGAGGGGATCCATCCCCACGACGTCGCGCAGATCCTCGACGCCGAGGGCGTTTGCGTGCGCGCCGGCCACCACTGTAATCAGCCGCTGATGCATAAGCTCGGAGTCGCGGCGACGAGCCGCGCCAGCTTTTATCTCTACTCGCTGCCCGAAGAGATCGATCACCTTGTCGTAGGTATAAAGCGGGCACAGAAGGTCTTCGCATAGTGCTCCATCCAGCAATACCCTCCGGCTTCCGGCCCACCAGCACGCGGCACGCTGCGTTGTCCTCAGTCGCGTCCGTACTAGCCAGTACGAACGCTCCCTGCGTCCTAGCATCGCTTGGTGCTAGCGACCCAGAATCTCGAAAGCATTACTGGACGGAGCACTGATGAGCATCGACACCCTCTACCGCGAGCTGATTCTCGATCACTACAAGAGCCCACGCCATCACGGCCGGCTCGATCCCAACGATGCCGAGGCCGACGGGCAGAACCCGCTCTGTGGTGATGAGCTCACGGTCACGCTGCGCTTCGGCGCCGACGGCGAAACGATCGAAGAGCTCGCGTTCGAGGGCCACGGTTGCGCGATCAGCCAGGCTTCAGCCTCGATGCTGAGCGAGGAAGTCGTCGGCCGCAAGGCGGCCGAGGTGGCTGCGACCGACAAGGACGACGCGCCGCTGGTGGCGATGATGATCGAGAGCGGCACGCCGCTAACTCCCATTCGGCTCAAGTGCGCGCTGTTAGGCCTGGGCGTGCTGAAAGTCGCCCTGCACAAGTCCGTCGGTACGCCTCTCCCCGGAGAGTGGGCCGGTATCGACGAAGTCGAATTCGAGTAGTTGGCGATGGCGCCCAGTTCCGCGGCCAGGCGAGTGCTCGAACGGCTCGAGCTAGAGGACGCCGAAGAGCGCCGGCTCGATAAGCCGAGAGAGGAACGCGCGCGACAGGTCACGCCCGCGACCGGACGCTTCCTGTTTGCTCTTGCTGGCGGTCGGCAGGGCTGCAAGGTGCTGGAGATCGGCGGCTCGAGGGGATACTCGGCGATCTGGCTCGCTGCGGCGACCGCGCTCGGCGGCGGCGGAGTCGTCTCGCTCGAACACGATCCGCGTAAGGCGACCGCCTGGCGCGCGAACATTGCCGAAGCCGACCTCGACTCGCACGCGGAGCTGATCGAAGGCGACGCTTTCGTAACGATCCCGGCGCTGGTCGGGAGCTTCAACCTCTGTTTCATCGATGCCGAGAAGGTCGACTACGAGAGCCTCTTCACACTCGCGCGGGAGAAAGTCGTGCCCGGCGGCGCAATCGTGGCCGACAACGTCCTCTCGCACGCGGAGACGCTGGCGGCGTACTCGCGGGCGAGACAGAGCGACCCCACCCTCGTCAGCGTCACAGTACCGCTCGATAACGGTCTCGAATTGAGCGTGCTTTCTCTCTGACGGCCGCCGCGACCGACATGGCGGGCGCGGCTCGCTAACCCCTGTTTCCAACCTCTCACACTCCGAACAGCGATCGCAAACGCGGTTAGCCGAGAACGCGTCTAGGAGCAGATGGAGCTCGCGCCGAAGGCGCGGTGGCCCGATCGATCGGGAATGCCGTCGAAAGTCATCAAGCTCCCCGACAGGGGAGCGGACTTTCGACGGCGATGTCTTGACCGCCTGCGTATCATGTTTGTATCGCGGAAAGGAGGTGGTCCAGTGGAGGTTTCCTGTAGTACTGGCAGCGGAGGTACCAGCGGGTAGGGGCGTGTCCCCGGGACCACCGGGAATCGCCTAGCCAGCGTAGGGGGCTCGCGAATTGCGCCGCGACCATTGGTCGTTGGAAGCGCCTCTGCCAAATCCAACGTTGGTAACCGGATCGGAGGGCCGCTCTTGGCGGCCCTCCATCTTTTTGCCCCTGAGCAGGGGTTTCGTGGATGGCGTCAGGTCGCTGCGCGTCTGATCTGCTGTTCCAGCGGGATCAGCGGAAGGCCGAAGACCTGCTCTGTCGCCGCGATATCTCCGACGTTGTCGCCGGCCGCGAGCATCCTCAACTGATCGCGAGTGAAGGGGAACCCGGGTAGGCGCTCGAACATGGCGGCCGCGGGGCGGACGAGCGCGAACGGAACGTGAGCACGCAGCCGTCGCTTACCGGTTACTTTCGCGATGAGGCCGTAGAGCTCGTCCCAGTTCACCCGGTCGGGCCCTGCGAGATCGAAGGTTCGATTGCGCGCAGCTTCGAGCTCGATCGCCTTGATTAAGTGAGACACAACGTCCTGGATGGCGATCGGTTGAATTAGCTGAGTCCCCGGGCCGAGCACCGGCGTAATCGGCGAGTAGCGAACGAGTCGCATGATGGTGGGAAGAACGCCGCCGCAGCGGCCGAAGACGAAGCTTGGGCGCACGATTACGTGTTCCAAGTCCGACGCCTTGAGCGCTCGCTCTTCGTCCCACTTCGCCCGGTAATAGGGCGTCAACGCGGCTGTTTCTTCGCTGAGTCCTAGAGCACTGACGAGGATGAAGCGGCGCACGCGCGCCGCGCTCGCGGCCTCGACGAGCGCCTGCGTTCCTGCCACCATCACCCGTTGGTAGTCGCTGCGATTGCCGCGGATGATGGCGACCAGGTGGATCACAGCATCGACGTCCTTGCAGGCCGCTTGCAGGCTGGCCGGGTCGGCCATGTCCCCACGCACGAGCGTGCAACCCTGCGCCTCGAGCTTGCGGGCTCGCGCCTTCGAGCGAACGAGGCAGCGAGTCGGCTGCTCGGCCGAGCGTAGGCCCGCGATGAGGTGGCGCCCGATGAAACCGCTGGCCCCGGTGACGAGAATCATTCTTCCTTCAGCGCGGCTTCGGCGCTCCCCGGTCTTCCTGCGATAGCGATTGGTATCTCGCTCGAGTAGCC
>DATCCQ010000094.1:0-8808 GCA_036511185.1 Gaiellaceae bacterium | reverse complement strand
GGTTATGCGCCAACTCGTTCGCTATAGGCAGCGAGCCTGCTCGGAGCAACCCCTCTCGAGCGAAGAGTTCGTCTCAATTGACGACCCGCCGACTGGGTGCGATCGGTGGATGCGATGCTAGGACGCAGGGAGCGTTCGTATCGACAGAGATACGGGCGCGACTGAGGACGCGGCTCGGAGAGCCGACGCAGCGCGCCGCCGAGCGCGGTCAGGCGGCGGAGTGCTTCACTTGAGACGAGCTCTCAGGCTAAAGAAGGATCTTGACTGCGATATCCGGAGGGCAGCCGCCCTTGACGAGGTCGATGGCCTCGTGCAGGTCGACTTCCAGACGGGCAGCCAGCGAGGCGGCGCCGTCGGCTGAGTAGCCGGCGCGCTCTAATTCCTCGCTTCGCCAGCGCACGATGCGATCGAGCTCCGACTCTACGATTACGTTTGTGTTGGCCGCAGTCATGCTGTCCCGTGTCTCCTTACTCTACTTGTCGGTTCACGGTAGCGCAGTTGGCTCCCTATATGAGGGGATATGGCGTCACTCGAAACAACTCTTACGAAACTTTTACCGATGAGATATTCGCCGCCGCCGGCTGCGAACAGTCCTCGAGAGATCAGGCGACGACGCCGGCCTCGCCCAGAAGAGCCTTGGCCTCGGCGAAGAAATCGCCGCTCGGCTTGACCTTGTAGGCCGGACCGAGCCGAAGCTGCCTGGCCCCCTCAGAAGTTTCGACATCGAGCAACACGGGCGAGTCGCCCGGAAAATCGCGCACCAGCGCGGCCAGCTCGGAGACGATTCCAGACGGCGCCTTGCGCGCATCAACTCGTAGACGCACCTCGCGCCGCTCGGGAACCGACTCGAACGCCTTGAGTTCCATGGCCAACAATTTAGATTCGCCCTCCTTGTGATCGATCCTCCCCTTCACGATCAGCACCTGGTCGGAGGTACACAGCTCACGCGTCTGCGCATAGACGGAGTTGAAGACGACGACTTCTGCCCCGCCGCTCACATCGTCGAGACGCATGAAGGCCATCGGATCGCCCTTCTTGGTAGTGAGCTGGCGTACGTGACCGACAATCCCGCCCACAATCACCACCTCGCCGTCGCGGCGGCGGTCGAGATCGGATAGCCCGCAGTCGGTCTTGCGTCGCAGCTGATCGCGGATCGCGTGCAGCGGATGTTCGGAGACGTAGAGGCCGAGCACTTCCTTTTCGATCCGCAGCAGCTCGGGCTTCTCCAGTTCCTCGCTCGAGATCTCGGGATGATGGCGGGGCTGACGCTCTCCCTCCTCGCCGCCGAGATCGAAAATGGAGCTCTGCCCGCTCAAGCGATCGGCCGAGCGCTTCTGCGCCCAGGCTACGATCTGGTCAAGCGCATCGAGCAGGCCCTTACGCGAGGCTCCCGTCGAATCGAAGGCGCCACACTTGACCAGCGCCTCGAGCACGCGCTTGTTGACGCAACTGGAATCGACCCGCTCGACGAAGTCCCAGACCGAGGCGAATACTCCGCCCTCCTCGCGGGTGCTGACGATTGCCCGCGCCGCCGACTCGCCCACGCCCTTGACGGCGTTCAGGCCGAAACGGATCTTCTCGTCGATCACTGCGAAGTCGTTCTGCGAGAAGTTGACGTCGGGCGGCAGCACCTCGATGCCCATCTCGTCGCAGGCGTTGACGTAAAAGGGCACCCGGTCCTTGGTGTTCATCACCGAGGAGATCAGGGCGGCCATGTACTGGCAGGGGTAGTGAGCCTTGAGCCAGGCGGTGCGATAAGCGATCAGCGCGTAGCAGGCGGCGTGGGACTTGTTGAAGGAGTAGTCCTGCGCCTTCTCCATGTCCTCCCAGAGCCGTCGCGCGACCTTCGCTTCCACCCCGTTTGCCGCGCAGCCGGCCATGAACTTTTCCTTCAGCGAGGCCATCAGCTCGTGGATCTTCTTGCCGATCGCCTTGCGTAGATCGTCCGCCTCGGCGGGGCTGAAGCCGGCCAGGTCCTTGGCGATTTCCATGTACTGCTCCTGGTAGATGCAGATCCCGTAGGTCGAGCCGGTGATCGGTTTCAGGCGCTCGTCCGCGAAGCCGATCTGCTCCTTTTCGTGCTTGCGCTTGGCGTAGACGGGGATGTACTGCATCGGCCCCGGGCGATAGAGGGCGACGAGAGCGATCAAATCCTCGAACACGGTCGGCTTGACCTGGCGCAGGGCGTCGCGCATGCCCGAGGACTCGAACTGGAAGACGCCGGTCGCGTCGCCGCGGGCCAGCATGGCGTAGGTCTTGACGTCGTCGAGCGCTAGCTGCGAGATGTCGAGGTCATCGCCGATCAGTTCGACCGCCTTGTCGATCACGTCCAGGTTGCGCAGGCCGAGGAAGTCCATCTTGAGCAGGCCGAGCCGTTCCACGTCGCCCATCGGGAACTGGGTCACAACCTCCTGGTCGGCGCCCTTCTGCTGCAAGGGCACGGTGTCGGTCAGCGGCTGGGCGCCGATGACGACGCCGGCGGCGTGAATCGAGTCCTGGCGCACCAGCCCCTCGAGCGGCCTGGCCAGATCTACGACCTCCTTGCAGAAGGGATCGGAGTCGTAGGCGGCGCGCAACTCCTGGCCGGGCTTCAAGCACTCATCCAGCATCTGGCCCGGGCCTTCGGGGATCAGCTTGGCGATGCGATCGACCGTGCCGTAGGGGATCTCGAGCACCCGACCGGCATCGCGCACCGCGGCCCGCGCCGCCATGGTGCCGAAGGTGATGATCTGAGCGACGCGATCGCGGCCGTACTTCTCGGCCACGTAATTGATCACGCGCTCGCGGCCCTCGACCGAGAAATCGATGTCGATGTCGGGCATCGACTTGCGCCCGGGGTTCAGGAAGCGCTCGAACAGCAGGTCGTAGCGAATCGGGTCGAGGTCGGTGATATTCAGGCAGTAGGCGACGATACTGCCGGCCGCCGAGCCACGGCCCGGGCCGACGCCGACGCCATTTCCCTTGGCGAAGGAGATGAAGTCCCAGACGATCAGGAAGTAGTCGGCGAAGCCCATCTCGCGGATCGTCTTGAGCTCGAAGCGAAGCCGCTCATCCAGCTCCGGAGTCACCGTACCGTAGCGTTGACGAAGCCCGTCTTCACAGAGCGAGACGAGATACTCGAAGGCGTCGCGACCGTCGGGAGTCGGGAAGGAAGGCAGGAGAATCCGGCCCAGCTCGATCTCGACCGAGCAGCGCTCGGCCACCTCAAGCGTTCTGCGCATGGCGTCCTCGTGACCGACGAAGTCGAGCGCCATCTCCTCGGGCGTCTTCAAGAAGAACTCGTCGGCGTCGAAGCGCCAGTGGTTCGGATTCTTGAGCGAGTCGCCGGACTGGATGCAGAGCAGCGCCTCGTGCGGAAGCGCGTCCTCGCGGCGCAGATAGTGGACGTCGCCGGTAGCGACCAGCGGCATCTTCTTCTTCTTGGCCAGCTCGACGAGGGCCGGGTTGATCCGCTGCTGCACCTCGAGCCCTGCGTTCTGCAGCTCGACGTAGACGTTGTCGCGGCCGAAGATCTGGATCAGCCGGTCGAGCTCGGCTTCGGCGTCGGAGGGGCGGTTCTCCTCCAGCGCCTTGCAGACCCGTCCCGAGAGGCAGCCGGAGAGGATGATCAGGCCCTTGGAGTAGCGCTCGAGCAGCTCCCAGTCGACGCGCGGGCGGTAGTAGTAGCCCTCCAGGTAGCCGAGCGAGGAGAGCTTGATCAGGTTGCCGTAGCCCTCATTCGTGCCGGCCAGTACGGTCAGGTGAGCGTTGCCCTTTTTCTGCATGCTACGGTCGTCCGTGACATAGAGCTCGGAGCCGATAATTGGCTTGATCCCGTGCTTGGCGGCCTGGCGGTAGAACTCGATCGCCCCGGCCATAGAGCCGTGATCGGTGAGCGCTACGGCGGGCATCCCCAGCTCGGCCGCCCGCGCCGCCAGCGCCGGGACCCTGCACGCTCCGTCCAGGATCGAGTACTCGGAATGGACGTGCAGATGTACGAACTCGGCGCTCACGGCCAGACCATTCTAGGAGGGGTGGCGGCTAGCTTCGGATTACTCGGGGCGAAGCGAGGAAGCAGGGGGGCCGCTTCGCGCTCTGTCAGGCGGACGCCGTAGTCGGATCGACGTCCTTCTGTTTCTTCGCCTTCCAAGTTGCCTGGGCGACCCTGCCTCGTAGGCGCTTGATAGACGCAGTCATGAGTTCGTTGATCCGGTCAACAGGTATCACCGAAGAAAAGCCACTGTTTTCGTCAAATATGATTCTCGCTCTACCCGTCTGCTGGCTCATAGCCACATCCTGATACGAAAGATAGTTCTGAACCACGCCGACTAAGTTGGCTTTGCCGACGCTCTTCGTACCAGCGACAGACAAAGCCTCTGGTTGAAGAATGACTGGACCGCCGCTGTTTCCTGGGAAGACCGCAGCGTCAATCAAGAAGTCTCCAACACCTGTAGAAATCACGTCCTGGATACGAGCGATACAACCGACTCTGCAGATTGCCACCTGGCGCCCTGGGTCGACCAACCCCATTGGATAGCCGAGAACAAACACGCCGTCGCCCTCTGCCACGCCTTCGCTGCCGAGTTGAGCCAAAGTGAACGTGTGATCGTCGTCCCGGAAGTAGTTGAATCGCATGCTTTGCGATCTCAGGAATTGAGCGTTGATGAAGATCGCTCCAAGGTCTACAGAATCATCGGGATGGCCGATCCACAGAGACCTGCCGTTCTTGGCGCGTAACGAAACCTGGAAATCCTGACTGCCGGATCCCGATGCAGGATTGAACTTGATCCAGATGTTTGGTTGCCCCTCGAGAACATGTCTGTTGGTCACTAAGAACACGTAATAGCTCTTGTTGTTTGGATCTCCCTTTTTGACCA
Source organism: Gaiellaceae bacterium (assembly GCA_036511185.1). GTDB lineage: Bacteria > Actinomycetota > Thermoleophilia > Gaiellales > Gaiellaceae > Fen-549. The sequence continues at coordinate 3,952 of DATCCQ010000094.1, read as the reverse complement.
AGGCGCCGTAGAGGAAACCTGTCCCGATCCACATCCGCTGGGCAGGATCGTCTCCCACCCCTAGTGCGACGACCGCATCTAAGAAGAAAGGTGGGAGTAGCGCCAAATCACTACTCCATCGCGTGCAGGTAATCGAGCTTCGTAGCCACGGCCAAACCATTCTAGGAGGGGCAGCGGCCAGTTCCGAATCGTTCACTCTCAATCGAGCAGGCTGAGCTAAAACCTCACTCCGACGCCTCTGCCGAAGGCGCGATCGCCCACTCTGCCACCGCGCTAGGGACGGTGCGGTGTCCGTAACGGGCCCACGCTACTCAGGCGGTCTGCAAGAACCGCTATGGGCCCACTACGCCTTTCTGCATAACTGTTCTCGAACGTGCCGTCCGAGTTAGAACTAGCGCCTCTTGAGCAAACGAAAGACGAGCAGGACGATGACCGCGCCAAGGAACGCAACGATAAGCGTGGTGAGATTGAACCCGCTGATCGGGTTATGAACATTGAAGATCCTGCCGGCAAGCCAACCACCCACCAGAGCGCCAACGACGCCAAGCACTACGTCGCCGATCAGGCCAAGGCCCGATCCCTTTACGGCCTTACCTGCCCCCCAACCGGCAATTGCACCAACGACGATCCACGTTAATAGGCCCATCGTTCCCCCTCTTTCTGCCCGAGCCCAGTCGGGCATCGCTTGCCCCGTCGCAGTGACGATACGACAGATCGCACTTCAATACCCGCGACAATCGTTCCCGGAAAGGCGAGCCGCTCAACCCTCGGGGCCGCAGCGCCCCGCTGCTAGCCCTCGATGAAGTAGGCCATCAGGATCGCGTCCACGTACTCCTGCCCGCGCCGGTAGTGGCGCTTGCGATAGCCCTCGCGCTCGAAGCCAAAGGACTCGTAGAGCTTGATTGCGGCCTCGTTGTGGGGAAAGACGTGCAGCTCGAGCTTGCTGACGCCGCTCATGCGGGCCCATTCGACCGCCGCCTCGAGCAGAGCGCGCCCGACCCCGCGGCGGCGGTAGCCGCTCGCCACCATCAGGCCGAGATCGGCGATGTGCTGCGAGGAGGGGTGATGATCGCGCGTCAACGAGAGGCGCCCAACGATGCCCTCATCGGTCTCGGCGACAAGGATCGCGGCATCGGGATGGCGGCGGAGAAGCCGTATCGCGCGGCGCTCGTCCGAGCTCGAGCGCCAGGTTCCGAGCGTGAGCAGCCAGCCGCCCGGCTCGGCCGCGACCGAGCGCGCCAGGCGCGAGAGAGCGTCGGCGTCGGCGGGAACGGCGCGCCTGATCCTCACCCCGTCGCTCACTCGACCACCACACCGTGGCCGCCGCGCCTGGGGTCTCCGGCCGCGGCCAGAGCGCCGTCGGCGCGAACCTCAACGGCCTGGACACCGCCGAAAAAGACATTGCGATCGCGCCAGCGCACGATCTCGTAACCGAGTCGCTCGAGCCGGTCGAGCACTTCCGGGTCGACGTCCTCTCCCCCCTCGCACTGCACGACCGGCTCGTCGAGGTGCACGCGGGCCCGCGTTACGGCCTCTTCCACCGACAGGCCGTGGCCGATCACATTCACCACCGTCTGCATGATCGCTCCGCGTAGCCGCACCGAGCCGGCGCTACCCAGCACCAGCCGCGGCCGTCCGTCCGCGAAGACGATCGAGGGCGCCATCATGCTGGTCAGCCGCTGGCCGGGTAGCTCGTCGCCGCCCACCAGGTCGTCCTCGCCCAGCATGTTGTTCAGGTGGACGCCGCTGCCGGGCACGACCACGCCCGAGCTGGAGCCGAGCGAGCAGGTAAGCGAGGCAGCGTTGCCGCAGGAGTCGACGACCGAGATGTGAGTGGTGCCGTTGGCTGTGCGCGGCTCAGGCCCCGCAGGTACCGCGCGACGAATTCGCTCCAAGGCCGCGTTAACGGATTCGTCGGAGAGCAGCTTGGCAACTAGGCCGCCGCGGCGGAGACGGCTTGTGTAACCGTTGCCCGAGCGAGCGCGCGTCTGCTCGCGCATCACCTCGACCAGGCGCGCCAGCGCCTCAGTGCTGCCCGGCACCCCGCCCTCGCCCAACTCGTCCAGCTGGCGCAGACCATAGGCAACCAAGATCCCGCCCGAGGAGGGAGGCGGATTGGAGACAAACTCGTAGCCACGATAACGCGAGCGCACCAACCGGCGCCAGATCACGCGGTAGCGCTCCAGATCCTGCAGGGTGATCCCTCCACCCTCGTCCTGGATGTAGGTCACCAGCCGGCGACCGAGCGCGCCGCCGTAGAGCGCGCCGGCGCCCTGCGCCGCGATCTGCTCGAGCGTGTTGGCGAGATCTGGATGGCGCAGAAGATCCCCGGCCCGGTAGCGCCTTCCCTCAAGCTCAAAAACGTGGCGGCCATCCGCGTTATGGCGCAGGATCGGATCGAGAATCTGGTGCAGGAAGTCCTGCGCCGGCGTTATCTCGACCCCGGAGCGGGCCAGCTCGATGGCCGGCGCGACCAGCTCCCTCCAGGGCAGCCTGCCGAAGCGGCGGTGCACCTCCTCGAGGCCCTTCGGGGCGCCCGGCACGGCGCAGGAGGCGGCGCCGATCGAGAAGGCCTGCGAGGAATCGGGCTCGAAGGCGACGTCGACCTGCTGCATCGAGGTGCGCTCGCGGCGCTCGTCGCCCAGTCCGGGCTGGCAGACGAAGAAGTCGGCCAGGCGGGTGCGCCCGCTCGCCGCCTCGTGCACGAGGAAGAAGCCACCGGCGCCCGGGCCTGAGAGCATGCTCTCGGTCACCCAGGAGGCGAAGGAGGCGGCAATGCAGGCGTCAACGGCCGAGCCGCCCTCGGCCAGGACTCTCGCCCCCGCCTCGGCGGTCAGAGGATGACCGGCCGCGATCGCGCCGCGCATGCAGAAAGCCTAGTAGGCGACGGCGGCCGGCGCCCATTTCTTTCTCGGCGACTTAGCAAAGTCGATACGGAATAGGCTCGTTCTCGCGCGCCTTTTCTGGCTACCGTTTCACGCCCCGTGGGAGGGTGGGGGGAGGAGAGGTGGATCAAGGCGTCTATACCCCGAGAAGTGACGCTCGCCTAGCCCGAGCGCTTCAGCTTCCCGGCCCGCTTGGCGTAGCGCTCGCCGCGGCGGAAGATCTCCAGCCCGAGCGGCACGGCGATAACGCCGATCACGATCATCGGCCAGATATCGCCCCAGAGCGCGTGCACGCCTTTGCCGTCGATGATCGAGCTGCGCAGCGCTCGTAGCGCGTAGGTCGCCGGTGAGATCCGCGCCAGCGCCTGCATCCAGCCGGGCAGAACGCTGACGCTGTAGTAGACGCCGGAGACGACGAGTAGGAGCCCCTGGGCGATGTAGCCCAGCTGTACGCCCTTCTCGGGCGAGATCAGGGGCAGCACCGAGGTCATCATGCCGATGCCGATGAAGGAGATCGAGGCCACGAGCAGCACCACGAGTGCCGCGAAGTAGTCGGCGCCGGGCAGGCTGAGATGGAAGAAGAAGGCGACCACGACGAAGAGCGCCGCGGTTCTGAGCAGCCCATAGAGCACGCCGAAGAGGCCCGTGCCAAGCAGGTGCATCGAGCGCGAAAGCGGCGCCATGAAGGTGTGCTCGATCGTGCCCTCCCAGCGCTCCCACTGCACCATCTCGACCAGGATCCCGAAGACCATGCCGAGGTAGCTCCAGACGAGCGCGCCGATCAGTAGCCAGCTCGTGGCCTTGTTGACGTCGATCTTGGCGCCCGTTTGCTGGAAGCCCTTGGCGATGAAGACGATCGAAAGCGTGTTGGCCAGCGTCCAGACGAACCAGGCCAGCTCCCACCAGATATAGCGCCTGACGATGTAGACGTTGCGTTCGAGGATGCCCGAGACGCCCATCAGTTCCGAGCGCAGCGCCGTCGCGGTTCCGCGCATCACTCTCTCACCTCTTCCTCTTCGGTGAGAACGGCACCGGTGGCGGAGAAGAAGGCCTCTTCCAGCGTCTCG
>DATCCQ010000093.1:0-3440 GCA_036511185.1 Gaiellaceae bacterium | reverse complement strand
CCCGAGATTGCGGTACTGCTCAACGTCGACCTCGACCATCACACGACCTACGCCTCGCTGGCCGAGGTCGAGCAGCTGTTCGAGGACTGGCTCGCCAAGGTGCCGAAGGTCGTGCGCGCCGAGCAGCTCGAGCCGGTTGATCTATCGCTGGCGCTGCCCGGGGAGCACAACCGCCTGAACGCCGCCGCGGCGCTGGCGGCGCTAGAACTGGCCGGGGTGGAGCGCGCCGCGGCCGAAGGGGTAATCGTCGAGTACCGCGGCGCCGGCAGGCGCTTCGAAGCCCGCGGCGAGGCGGGCGGAGTGCGCGTTTTCGACGATTACGGACATCATCCGACCGAGGTCGCAGCGACCCTCGCCGCCGCGCGCGAGCAGGTGGGGGAGGGGCGGCTGGCCGTCTTCTTCCAGCCGCACCTCTATTCGCGCACGCGCCACCTGGCCCGCGAGTTCGCCCAGGCGCTCGCCGGCGCCGACGCGGTTTGCATCGCCGACATCTACGCCGCCCGTGAGGATCCCGTTGCGGGCGTGAGCGGTAAGCTCGTCGTAGATGCGCTGGCCGAGATCAGGCCCGGTATGCCGCTGGCCTGGACACCGACGCTGGCCGACGGAGCCCGCTTCCTGGCCGGCTGGGCCAGAGCCGGCGACCTGGTCTTCACGATCGGCGCGGGCGACGTTGACAAGGCGGGGCCAATGCTCTTGAAGGCGCTGGCATGAATATCGAGGAGGGCGTCGCCCTCGGCCGTTACACGACCTTCGGCAGCGGGGGGCCGGCGCGCGGTTTCGCGCGAGCGCGCAGCGAGGAAGACGTCGTCCGAGCGCTCGCCTGGGCGGCCGAGCACGACTTGCCCGTTCTTACGCTCGGCTTCGGCTCCAACTTGCTCGTTGCCGACGAGGGTATCGAGGCGCTTGCGCTCAGGCTCGAGGGCGAACTGGCCTCGGTCGAGATCGAGGCTGAGACGCTGATCGCCGGCGGCGGCGCGGCCGACGCGCTCTGCGCGCACCGGGCGCAGGCGGCCGGGCTCTCGGGGCTGGAGTTCGCGGCCTCGATTCCGGGCACGGTCGGTGGCGGCGTCTGCATGAACGCGGGCGCTTGGGGCAGCGACTTCGGCGCCGTGCTCGCACGGGCGCTGGTGGCCGAGCGCGGGGGATCCCGCTGGCTCGATCGCGACGCGCTTGGTCTTCGCTACCGCGGCTCCGAGCTCCAACCGGGACAGATCGTCGTTAGGGCCGAGTTCCGGCTCCAAAGCAGCTCGAGCGAGGAGATCAAGAGCGGCGTTCAGGCCAGGAGGGCCGATCGGAAGTCGAGCCAGCCCTCCGGCATCCGCACCTTTGGCAGCGTCTTCAAGAATCCCGAGCACGAGCTCGGCGCGGGGCGCATGATCGACAGCTGCGGGCTTAAGGGCGAGCAGATCGGCGGAGCGAGAATCTCTCTCCAGCACGCCAACTTCATCGAGAACTGCGGCGGCGCGACAACGGCCGACGCGCTCGCGCTGATCGACCTTGCCCGGCGCAAGGTCTATGAGCGTTTCGGTGTTGTGCTCGAGCCGGAGGTTCGACTGATCGGCGAGATTTCGTTGCCGATTCTCGAGCCCGATAGCTCGCAGCGCGGGTAGGAGCGACTCTGGCCGTCGCGAACTAGGCGCCGTGGCCAGCAAAACCCGCAGGACGAGCGCGCGCATCGTCGTGCCGATGAAGCATCGACGTAGGCAACGCCGGGCGCCGGCCACGCGCATGCCGAGCGCTCGCACGATCACGCTTTCGTTCGCCGCGCTGCTGGCGGCGGTCGGTCTGTACACGCTGGCCCTGAAAAGCTCGCTCTTCGCGGTCGAGAAGGTCGAGATCAGGGGTGCCACGCCGGCTCTCTCGCGCCAGATCGACGCCGCCGTCAAACCGTTCCGCGGCCGCAGCCTGGTGGGGATCAGCAAAGCAGGCGTCGAGCAGGCGATTCTGGCGATTCCCGAGGTGAAGTCGGCGCAGGTCGATCGTGCCTTCCCCAATACGCTGCGCGTTGTTGTTGCCCGTGAGCACCCCCTCGCCGTGCTGCGCCGAGGCCGGGAGGCCTGGGTGATCGCCACCAGCGGAAAGGTGGTTCGCCCGCTTCGGCGTGGCCGAGGCCAGGGCCTACCGCGCGTCTGGGTGCCGGCTTCGGTTGCGGTGAGCCCCGGCAAGCAGCTTGCCGATCGCGGCGTCAGGACGGCGGTCAAGGTGCTTGCCACGCTGCAAGGCTCCAAGCACTCGATGCGACCTACCAGCGTGCTCGCCCACAAGAGCAATCTGACGCTCACGCTCGACTCAGGCACCGAATTACGTTTTGGCGACGCCTCTGACGCGGCGCTCAAACTGGCTGTATCCGAACAGATTCTGCCCCAGCTCGCGGTCCCTCCTACCGGGTCGATCGACTATCTAGACGTCAGTGTTCCTGATCGGCCGGTAGGTGGAACGGAGTTGAAGTCGAACGAAGGTCAGAAGAGTGGAAGCACTGCAAGCGGTTGAGTACCGCGTTGACAGTCGTAGAAAGGGCACGTACGCTGCCGTTTCATGAGTGATCGGCGATCTGCCGAAGTCTTTCCTGAACTCGGTCCCAGAAGATGAAAGATCAATCACACAGCTATCTCGCGACGATCAAGGTCGTTGGTGTCGGCGGCGGCGGCTCGAACGCGGTCAATCGCATGGTCGACGCCCACATTTCCGGGGTGGAGTTCATCGTCGTGAACACCGATGCGCAGGCGCTTTTAATGTGCGACGCCGATATCAAGATTCACATTGGCGCCGCGGCGACGCGCGGACTCGGTGCCGGCGCCAACCCCGAGGTTGGCAAGACGGCCGCTGAGGAAAGTCGCGATGAGCTGAAAGAAGCGCTGAAGGGCGCCGACATGATCTTCGTCACGGCCGGCGAGGGTGGCGGCACGGGCACCGGCGCGGCTCCGATCGTCGCCGAGATCGCTATGGAACTGGGCGCGCTCACCGTCGGCGTGGTTACCAAGCCCTTCGCCTTCGAGGGCAACACGCGATCGAGCCAGGCGCTGCGAGGAATCGACGAGCTACGCGATCGGGTTGACACGCTGATCGTGATCGAGAACGACCGGCTGCTGGAGGTCGTGGAGAAGAAGACGACCGTCGTCGAGGCCTTCAAGATGGCCGACGAAGTCCTGCGCCAGGGCGTGCAGGGCATCACCGATCTGATTACGACGGCGGGCCTCGTCAATCTCGACTTCGCCGACGTGCGCACGATCATGCGCGACGCAGGAACGGCCGTCATGGGCATCGGTCTCGGCTCGGGCCCGAACCGTGCCTCCGAGGCGGCTCAGCAGGCGATCGCCTCGCCGCTTCTCGACGCTTCGATCGAGGGCGCCACCGGCGTGCTCCTGAACATCTCCGGCGGCTCGGACATTGGTCTGTTCGAGGTGAACGAAGCCGCCGAACTGGTGACGGTGGCATCCGAT
>DATCCQ010000092.1:0-3518 GCA_036511185.1 Gaiellaceae bacterium | reverse complement strand
CGCGCGCTGATGAACTTCCTCTCGCTCCGGAACGCTGAGACCGCGCAACGCGAGATCAGGCGCTACGCCGAGGTGATAGAGAGCCTGTTCGCCGAGCGCATGCCGCTGACTCACGCCGCCTTCATCGCGGCGGGGCGCACGCCTCCGTAACAGCCCGCTTCAGATGAAACAAGCGCGCTAGTGCCAGGCCGTCTGGGCGACGGTCTCGCCGATACTGACCGTGCTTTTTTTCTCGCGTGCGATCTTCCAGCCGTGCGGCCGTTTCGGCAAGCCCGGGAAGTTCAGCCGGATCTGCGTCGTGCCCTCGCCGACCGCGAACGCACCGCAGCGTAACGGTTTGTGGTTCGCGTCTAGCACGTAAAGAACGTAGTGCTCGTTTGCGGGCAAGATGCGTAGACCGCGCACCGTCACGAGTAGCGGCGTGTTGCCGGCGGGGTCGATCGACCCTCCCTGCACACTGCCGAAGGTGTGCGGTGCCACACTGGTCCCTCGCAGCGGCGAATACCAGTTCGTGCCGAAGGTGTCGTCATGCCTGCCCGTCGCGTAACCAATGAAGAAGACGGCTATCCCGAGCAACACGAGCCCGAGCACCGCGACTTCGCTGAGCCGCTCGCGACGCTTACGCTGGGCTGCCTGCGAAAGCTCCGGCGGAGAAGAGGCGCCATCGCCTGCGGCTGTGGTTGTCGAGCGTGAGGGCACGGCCAGAGTCATAGCACGGCCGGCTTCGCGCTCGCACGATTGGTCGGGGCGCTATGCTCAGAAGTGGTTCGAAGCACTGTGGTATTCCGACGCGGTGGCTTTCACGCGGCCGATGCAAGCGACCTCCCTCGATACGAGAACTAGATGAACACGGTTACTGCGCTGCTGCTCGTACTGGCCGGCTATCTCGCCGGCAGCATCCCCTTCGGCTACTGGCTCGTGCGACTGGCGCGAGGGCAGGACATCCGTCGTCTCGGGAGCGGCAACATCGGCGGGACCAATGTTTGGCGTTGCTTCGGCGCCCGTCTCGGTCTTCCGGTCGTGCTCTTCGACGTGCTCAAGGGCTTCGTCCCGGCGCTGGTCGCCTCGCTGACGCACGGCTCTCTCGTGGCCGTCCTAACCGGCGCGGCGGCGATGCTCGGGCACTGGCGCCCGCTCTTCATGCGTTTTCGCCGCGGTGGCAAGATGGTCGCGACCTGTGGCGGCGCGCTGATCGGCATCGCTCCGCTCGTTGCCGCTGTGGGCCTGGCAGTCTGGCTGCTGGTCTTCCTCGTCGGGCGCTACGCGTCGCTGGCCTCGATCCTGGCGGCAATCTCGCTTGCTCCGGCCGCGCTTCTGCTGGGGCAGGATCTTTCGGTGGTCATTTTCGTGGGCCTCGCCGCGCTGGCCATTATCTGGCTACATCACGCCAACATCGGACGGCTCGCCCGCGGCGAGGAGCATCGCTTCCAGCTCTGGCACAGGCGCTGGCGCAGAGCCGTCGGATCAGCCCAGGCTCACACCAGGTAGCGGTTCAGCGCAGCTCTCGTAAGAGAGCAACTCAGTTACGGGATCAGCTCGCGGAATCCGCAGTTTCGTCTGCGGCAGTCGCGTCTTCAGCCGGCTCGTCTGCGGCGGTCTCGTCTGCGGCGGTCTCGTCTTCGCTGAGCTCCACCTCGGCGGCGGGCGCCTCGGGCTCTTCGCTCACCGGTTCGCTCACCGGCTCGCCGGGCGCCACAGTTATCTCCTGCTCGGGAGTCAGCTCGCCACCCTCGGGCACGACGAGCGTCTTCACATCAACACTCACCTCTTCGAAGATGTGAATCGGCACCGCGAAGCTACCGACGCGCTTGAGCGGATCGGAAAGCCCGATCTTGCGCCTGTCGATGCGGATCTTGCGTGTGCGCCAGATTTCGTCGGCGATGTCGCTGGGCGTGACGGAGCCGAAGAGCACGCCGGTGGGACCGGCCTTCTTCTCGAAACGGAGCACCGTCTTGCGCAGTTTTTCGGCGATTGTCTCGGCCTGTTCGGCGCTGCGCGCTTCTTGCAGTGCCCGGCGGGCGTCTCGCTTGCGCATCTGCTCGACCTTGCCCGGCGTCGCCGGCTCGGCCAGCTGGCGCGGGATCAAGAAGTTACGTGCGTATCCGCGTGCGACCGAGACCACGTCACCGCGTAGCCCGACTTTCTCCACGTCCTTAAGGAGGATGACTTCCATTACTGCTCCTTAGTCCGAGACGTAGGGGAGAAGGGCCATCTCGCGCGCTCGTTTGATCGCGATCGCCAGCTGCCGCTGGTGGCGGCGGCAGACTCCGGTGATGCGCCTGGCCCGGATCTTGCCGCGCTCGGACGTGTAGCGGCGAAGGGCGCCCGCGTTCTTCCAGTCGATTTCCTCGACATGGTCTTTACAGAAATTGCATCCTCTGCGCCGGGTCGGCATCGAGCTGGGGCTCATGCGCTTGCGCTTCTTGTCCTGCTGAGCCAAGGTCTCTCCTTCTAGAACGGAATATCGTCGTCGGCCGGGCCGAAGTCGGCGTTCGCTGCCGGCGTGCCCTGGGGAACAAAACTGGAACTTTCGCCGCCACCGGCGTTGCCTTCGCGGCTGCCGAGGAACTGAACGTTCTCGGCGATGATCTCAACTGCCTGGCGCTTGGTGCCGTCCTGGGCGTCCCACTCGCGCCAATCGAGCCTGCCGTCGATTGCGACCGGCCGGCCCTTGGCCAGGTATTGCGCGCAGCTCTCGCCCTGGTTGCCCCAGACGGTGACGTCGAAGTAGTTGGGCTTGTCGCCCCACTGGCCCGTCGCCGAGTCCTTCTGGCGGGTGTTCACGGCGACTCGGAGCTTGCAGACTGCTGTTCCGCTTGGGGTTTGGCGGAGCTCCGGATCACGAGTTAGGTTGCCAACGAGGACGACGCGGTTGATGTTGGCCATGGTTTCTCCTCCTTAGAGCGAACGTACGTTCGCTAAGGTTACTCGTCCTCCTGGACGGGATCGGACTCGACGGGAGCGGCGCTAACGGTTACCGGGGTCGGCGCTGCCGGGCTGGAGCCTTTGACGCGGCGCACTGCCATGTGGCGAAGCACGCCATCATCGATCTTGAGCTGGCGCGAGATCTCGCTCAGCACCTCGGGCGAGGCGGAGAAGATGAGCAGGTGATAGATACCCTCGCTCCGGTGCAGAATCTCGTAGGCGAGGCGCCGGCGACCCCAGGGTGTGTGCGTGCCCCAGACTCCGCCGCCTTCCACAACCTGCGTGCGAATGCGGTCAACGACCTCCTGCTGGCGATCTTCGGCCAGCTCGGGGTCGAACATGATCAGGACCTCGTAATCGGTCACGGGCTCCCGTATCTCCTTCCTTCGGTCTTGTTCGGCCTCGCTGATTTCGTCGCGCGGGACACGCGTCGGTTCACGAGGCAGGAAGCGGCGATGAGTGTAGCATCGCGCCATGCTCTGGGCTGCCCGTGTACTGGCACGTGCCTTCGGAATGGTCTGCGAGCTGCTGTCCCGGCTACGCCGACGGCCGGCCGCGACCGACCCCGCCGAGGAGCTCCGCAGCAGGCTGGC
>DATCCQ010000091.1:0-5124 GCA_036511185.1 Gaiellaceae bacterium | reverse complement strand
AAGATCTCCTTGCGGCTGCCGTCGATGATGGGCAGAGCGCCGGGCGCTCCTTCCCGCAGTGCAGCGAGAGTCGAGACGCCGGCCAGCGGAAGATCGAGAGCAAGGGCCAGGCCACGCGCGACCGCAAGGCCGATGCGAATTCCGGTGAAGCTACCCGGGCCGGTGCCACAGACGATCTGGTCGAGATCGGCGGCGCTGAAGCCCGCCTCGACGAGCAGCGCGTCCGCCGCGGCTAGCACGCTGGCGGCCTTCGTCTCGCGCTCGCCGAGCAGCTCGGCACCCTTCAGTAGGGCGCAGCTCGAGCGGGGAGTGGCGGTATCAAGGGCGAGCGTCAGCACGGTCGAGACCTGCGAGCAGGGTTGGGTCTGAGCTCTCGATGGTAATGCGCCTGCGCGTATCGCCGTCGTGCTCGAGCGAGACCTCGGCCCTTGCCGGCGGCAGCGCGCCCGCGCCGGCCTCGGGCCATTCCACGAAGACGACGGCGTCTGAAAAGTAGGGCTCGAGGTCGCCCCATTCCGCCGCCGAGACACTACTCAAGCGATAGAGATCGAGGTGAGAGACCATCGGCCGCCCCTGGTAGCGATGCCCAATCGTGTAGGTCGGGCTGGTCACCGGGCCCTCGACGCCGAGCGCGCGGCAGGCGCCCCGCACGAAGGTTGTCTTGCCGACACCGAGCTCACCGGCGACGGTGACGACGTCGCCAGGTTCGAGGGCGTCGGCGAGCAGGCCCGCAAGCCGTTCGGTCTCCGCCGCAGAATTACTCAAGAGCTGCATAGGCGAAGGCTATCGAGACCCTCCCCCCTCGCCCTGATCGAGCCTCGGCGTCGAGCGCCCGGTTGCGTCGAAGCGAGTGCTACTAGAAGAGGTCGAGTTGTGTTTCGTGCGCCGTCGCGAGCGACGGCGCGACGGGCTCTGGAGACACTGCTTCGTTCGGGCCGGGCAGTGGCTCGCGCCCGAGCAGCTGCGGCAGGCGGGCGAAATCCTCCTCCAGCACGCCCAGCATGGCGCGCGTGTAGAGCGCCGCCGCCGGGTGGTAGATCGGGTAGAGCAGCACATCGCTGTTGCCCAGCCGTACGCTCTGCTCGACTCCATGCACTCGCGTAATCCCGGCCGGGCTGCCGGAGAGGAGCTTGGTGGCGAAGTTGCCGAGCGTCGCCACGATGCGCGGCTGAATCAGCTCGATCTGGCGGAAGAGGTGGTTCTCGCAGGCCTCGATCTCGTCGGCCTGCGGATCGCGGTTGCCGGGCGGGCGGCACTTGAGCACATTGCCGATGAAGACGTCTTCCCTGCCGAGACCGATATCGCCGAGCAGGCGCTCGAGCAGCTTGCCGGCTGCGCCGACGAAGGGAAAGCCCTGCTGGTCCTCGTGGAAGCCGGGCGCCTCGCCCACGAACATCAGCTCGGCATCCGCGTTCCCCGCGCCGAAGACGACCTGGGTTCGGGTCTCGGCCAAGGGACAGGCGGTGCAGGAAGAGACAGCGTTGAAAAGAGTTACGAGCTCGGCCCTGCGGGCGTCGCTAGTTGGCACCGCATCCACCGCAGTTACCGCTCGAGCAGCTACCGCAAGACTTGCTCGGGCCGCCCACGGTGGCGAAGCTCGAGAACTTGCGAATCACATTCTTCGCCGCGCAGGACGGGCAGACGGGTACTTCATCGCCATGGACGAGCTCCTCGAAGTGCTGCTCGCATTTCATGCAGACGTATTCGTAGATCGGCATCTATTTCAGTGTAGACAGCGGCGCAGATCTCAGGCCGGCGGCTTGGCTCAGATCGGAGTGAGAGCTGGTGCCAGCGCAGCGAAAGCGGGGCGAGCTTGGTCTATTCGCGCATTGGCGCGGAATGGGCACGAAGTCGTACTTCTTTCGCTTCTATGTGACGGTACTTTGGAACGACCCCGCGGGCGGGCGGCCTGGTGGCGGGCGAAAAAGAGGTGCTCTCGTGAGGTGAACGCGGCGCAGTCTGGCGTTCTGCGTCTAGCACTTGAAGGTGTCAGCCGTCACGCCGTGCGGGACGCGAATGTTGTAGTGCGGCATGCCTCGAAGCGTCGGCCGTTCCGCGACGGGTGAGAACATCGAGAAGAGGCGGCCGAGACACACGGAAGACCGCTCCCCTTGCCTGTGCGGTTTCAGCGAGTCAAACTACTTCCTGTGGAGTACGAAATCACCTGGGACGGCGACCCTGAGGACGCCAGCGTCACCACCCGGGGCACGGCGACAGTCGACGGACTAGATACCTGGGTGCAGGAGGCACTCTCAGATCCGCGCTACCGGCGGGGACTGCGCGTCCTCGTCGACTACAGACAGCTCGACTGGAGCGACCTCTCGTCCGCGGACGTGCATGATCGGATCGAGCTCTACGTCAAGGACTCGGTCCGTTTGGATCACGCTCGCGTCGCGGTCGTGATGGGGGCGCCAGTCGATTTCGGGATGGCGAGGATGGAGCAGGCATACGCCGCGATCGACCCCGAGCTGGAGATCGAGATCGGCGTCTTCTGGTCGATCGAAAAGGCCCGGCAGTGGCTAAGCGAGGAACCGGCTCCAGATTCCGATTCCGCATCCTCTTGACTCCTCCCTGTTAGGCCTTGTTCGCTCGTCGGCACCGTCCGCCCGAGAGCGGGGAGAGGAGCCGTTATGAGGCACCGGCTCTGCGCGTGATCTCGACTAGGCGAGTTACGTCAGGGGACATTCCCGAACACTCGCTCAATCCACCGTCCACCGTCGCCTTGCTCAGGCTGACTAGACTGAACAAAGAATCGCCCGGTATCCAAATTGGAACTGGAGCAAGGGTATGAGACAAAAATCGGGAAGCCGAGCGACGTGAAAGTCGTTCGTACGAAGAACGAGCTGCGAAGCGAGATCGAGCCGTTCCGCGGCGGCCGCATCGGGCTGGTGCCGACGATGGGCGCCTTCCACGAAGGGCACCTGAGCTTGCTCCGGGCCGCGCGTCAGGAATGCAACACCGTCGTTTGCAGCCTGTTCGTCAACCCGGCTCAGTTCGGTCAGGGAGAGGATCTCGAGCGCTACCCGCGTAACGACGCGCGCGACCGCGAGCTGGCCCGTGCGGAAGGCGTCGACTTTCTCTTCGCCCCCTCGTCCGAGGAGATGTACCCGCAAGGCTTCGAGACCTGGGTCGAGCCCGAGCGGCTCGCGCTCGAGCTGGAAGGTGTCCTCAGACCGAATCATTTCCGCGGCGTCGCCACGATCTGCCTCAAGCTCTTCAACATCGTTCGCCCGAACGTCGCCTACTTCGGCAGCAAGGACGCTCAGCAGCTGGCCGTGATCGGGCGGCTCGCGCGCGACCTCGATCTGGAGCTGGAGATCCGGGCCGTAGAGACCGTTCGCGACGAGGACGGCCTGGCGCTCTCCTCGCGCAATAGCTACCTCTCTCCGGCCGAGCGCCGGATTGCGCTGACGCTGTCTCGCGCGCTGGCGCTTGGAGTGAAAGCCTCAGGCGACGGAGGCGACCCGGTCACCACGGCCCGCGCCGCGCTCGACGAGGAGCCCGGACTGAAGACGCAGTACGTCGCCACCCGCGACTACGGCGAGCCGCGCCTGCTGGCGGCGGTGCAGGTCGGTAAGACCCGCTTGATCGACAACATGCCTCTGAAAGGAACGAGGAAATGAGCACCCCACCGCCTGGAAAACTCGGGCTGCCCGAGCTCGCCGCTATGAAGGGCCGCGGCGAGAAGATCGTCATGGTCACCGCCTACGACGCGCCCGGCGCCCGCTTCGCCGAGGACGCCGGCATCGACCTGCTGCTCGTCGGCGACACGGCCGCCATGGTCGTACTCGGGCACGAGTCCACCACCGTGCCGGTGACCGTCGAGGAGATGCTCTTTCTCACGCGCACGGTCGCCCGCGCCGCGAAGCGCCCGATCATCGTCGGCGACATGCCCTTCGGCTCCTACCAGGTGTCCGACGAGGAGGCCGTCTCGAACGCCATTCGCTTCGTCAAGGAGGGCGGCGCCGACGTGGTCAAGCTGGAGGGCGCCGGCACCTCGGTCTTACGAGCCCGCGCCATCGTCGCCGCCGGCATCCCGGTAATGGGCCACATCGGCCTGACGCCGCAATCGGCGACCATGCTCGGCGGCTTCAAGACCCAGGGCAAGACGGCCGCGCGGGCGCTCGGCTTGGTGAAAGAGGCGCTCGAGCTTCAGCAAGCAGGCTGCTTCTCGATTGTGCTCGAGGCGGTGCCGTCAGCGGTCGCCGCTCGTATCAGCGAGCTCGTCGAGATCCCCAGCTTCGGCATCGGCGCCGGCGCCGGCTGCGACGGCCAGGTGCTCGTCTACCACGACCTGCTCGGGCTGACCGAAGGGCACCTGCCCCGCTTCGTCAAGCGCTACGCCAACCTCTCGGCCGAGATCAAGAGTGCGCTCGGCGCCTACGCGGAGGAAGTCCGGAGTGGCGCCTTCCCGGATGAGGAGCACGCCTACACGATGGACGAGGCGGAGCTGGCCGAGTTCGAGGCAGCGCTAGAGAGCCGCTCTACTATCAGGGAGTAGCACACTCGCCCAGCCGAGTAAGCGGGCAGCCAACCGCCCCGTCCCGAGAGCGTCGAAAGAAGGAGCAGGCGTCTAGCAGGTGCGCCGCAGGCGCTCCGCCGAGCCGCTCACGTTTATGGCCCAGAGGATGGAGCAGTCCGTCTTTGATTGCGCGGTTACGAGCAGCGTGGTCGAGTTCGGCGACCACGCGAATTCTCTAACACTTCCGATCGCCGTTTCGGTCACGGCTTTTACTCGATGTGTTGCGACGTTGACAACGAAGAGCCGGCCGGGGCCGGGGCCGGTGGAACTTACAACGGCGACGCTACGCGAGTCCGGTGACCACGTTGGAGGAGTTGACAGGTTGATGGCGTTGCGATGGAGTAGGAGCACCTTTGATCCACCGCTGGCCGAGATCAGTCGGAGATTGGAACCGTCGATGTAAACGAGCTGCCGTCCGTCGGGCGACCAACTCGGACTGTTGCCGCTGCGTGTGAATCGCTTCAGCGGCCCGCCGGCCGTGGACGAGACCCAGATCCCCGCGGGTTGGTCATACTCGCCACCGGCCTTACTCCAAAACGTGCGCGAGAATGCGACGAGACGACCGTCCGGCGAGAGCGTCGGCGAGTAGTTTTGCACCTTCC
>DATCCQ010000090.1:0-27139 GCA_036511185.1 Gaiellaceae bacterium | reverse complement strand
CGCCTACGGGGAAGTCGCGCGCTCGGTCAAGGGCGGCAGCTTCAAGCCGCCGTTGTCGGCCGCAAGTAGCGTCGCCAAACGTCAGGCGCCCGGGCCCGGCGCGGTGAAGGACGCCGTCGCCGCCGCGAAAAAGCGGCTCTCACTGAAGTGAGCTCGATAGCTATTCGCTCGGCCAAATCCGAGGATGCAGCCTCGATTCTCGAGCTCTGGCGCCTAGCCGAATCGTTCCCTACCTTCACCGACGACGAAGAGAGCATCCGCGCGTTGATCGCGCACAACCCGGAAGCCGTTCTGGTCGCAGAGAAGGGCGCAGAGTTGATCGGATCGCTCGTTGCCGCCTTTGACGGCTGGCGGGGCACGCTTTTCCGGCTGGCGGTGCTCCCGGCCCAGCGGCGCCGGGGAGTGGGGCGGGCGCTGGTGGCCGAGGGAGAGCGCCGTCTACGAGAGCGCGGCGCAGCCCGTATCAATCTTTACGCGATTCGCGCCGAGGCCGCGGCTCTGGACTTCTGGAGCGCCGTCGGATACGAGCCCGACAATCGCTGCCAGCGCTTCGTCAAGAACCTCTAGCCGATAGCCGGCTCGGATTCGAACAGGCGTGCCGCGGCCTCACGAATGTCCGATTCGGCACGGGCAAGCGTGCCGAGCTCGCCACCCGCGGCCAGTTCCCACTCGTCGAGCAGCAAGAAGAAGTCGGTCAGCGTCTCGGTGGAGTTGTCGCAGCCGAGCGAGAGAGAGGCGATATCCGCGCAGGCGTCACGCACCCGGAGTTCGCCTTCGAGCAACCGCTTCGCCACCCGGCGCGCGGCGATCAGTGCCGCCTCCTCGCAGGTTGGTCGCGCGATGCCGAGCTCGCTCATCGCAGCGACGAGCAGCTCGGGGGCCCTTCCCGTCCAACTTATCCGAAGGAACCTCTGCCAGAGCCCTGAGAGTCGGCGTATCGAACCCGTCGGCGAGTAGAGCCGAGGCAATGAGCGATAACTTTTCCCCAGGGACCCGACCGAGCGTCCACTCGACGAACACCGTCGCCGGATCCATAGTGCGCGAGCATACGCCCCGCAGTACCCCGGGAGCGAATGTCAAGCGCCAGAGCGACTCGAACGCCTAAATTCATGCGAAGAAGCGGCAAGGGCCCGAGTCTGGTCGGGCCCTTGCCTCTCTGGGGAGTCCTACCCCTCGCTCGGACGAACCTCGCTTGGGATAGGAAGCGCGACGGACTCGCTCAAAGCCGCCGGCGCTCCTTTGGCCATCGCCGGAGCGGGCACGCCCGGGATGGCGATGTGCGAATGCAATTGAGGGCGACAGGCCGCGCTCACGCGTTGCACGTTCGTGATCAAACGCCCGCCTCCACAAATCCGGCTTCCACGTACTCGTGCAGCGGCTTGCCCGTCCGGATGTGCCTGACGTTGTAGACCGACGACATCCATACGAGCCCATCGCCGAACTTATTGCCGCTTCTCGCGGCGTTGCAGATCGCTTCGACGACTGCCTGTGCCTTGTTCTCCGGGACTATCGAGGTGAGGAACGCCTTGGCCGGAAGTCCCGGGTCATCGTACGAGGTGCCATTCTGGCGCCCGTGCCCGGTCGCCTCGAAGACAGTCACGCCGATATGCCCGGCCTCAGATTCGATCGCGTCGATCACCGTCTCGACTCGATCTCGAGCAACGATTGCTTCGACTTTGATCATGCCCGTACACCTCCTCCGTCATTGGGTGGACGGCCGGGAGAGCCGCTGAGCCCTCCCGGCCTTTCCGCTGTTTCTCCTATGCGTCGTAGTAGAGGGCGAACTCCGCCGGATGCGGACGCAGCGCCACGAAATCGACCTCGTGCTCTCTCTTCCAGTCGATCCAGGTGCTGATCAGGTCTTCACTGAAAACGCGGCCCTTGAGCAGGAACTCGTGATCGTTCTCGAGCGCATCGAGCGACTCGGCCAGCGAGCCCGGCACCTGCGGGATGTCGGTCGCCTCTTCGAACAGGTCGAAGTCGGCCGGCTCGCCCGCGTCGATTCCCTTCTCGATGCCGTCCAACCCTGCCATGAGCATGGCCGAGAAGGCGAGATAGGGGTTCGCCGAGGCATCCGGGGGGCGGAACTCGAGCCTTTTCGCCTTCGGCGACTCCGAGTACATCGGTACGCGGATGCAGGCCGAGCGGTTGCGCTGCGAGTAGACGAGGTTGACCGGTGCCTCGTAGCCGGGCACGAGCCGCCGGTAGCTGTTCGTCGTCGGGGCGCAGAAGGCAAGCAGCGCCGGGGCATGCTTGAGCAGTCCACCGACGTAGCTGCGTGCCAACTGCGAAAGGCCCGCGTAACCGGACTTGTCGGCAAAGAGCGGCGTGCCTTCCTTCCAGAGCGACTGGTGCACGTGCATGCCCGAGCCGTTGTCGCCGAAGAGCGGCTTCGGCATGAAGGTCGCCGACTTGCCCGCGCGCTTGGCGATGTTCTTGACGACGTACTTGTAGATCATGACCTGGTCGGCCATCTTGAGCAGCGACTCGAAGCGCATGTCGATCTCGGCCTGGCCGGCCGTGGCGACCTCGTGATGGTGGTACTCGCAGGCGATTCCCAGCTTCTCGAGCGTCAACACCATCTCGCTGCGAATGTCCTGCTGCGTGTCGTGCGGAGAAGGCGGGAAGTAGCCCTCCTTCTCGCGGATCTGGTAGCCGAGACCGGGCTTACCGGAGTTCCAGTAAGCCTCGTCTGAATCGATCGCGTAACCGCTGCGTTGAGGCTCCAGGTCGTAGGAGACCGAGTCGAAGAGGAAGAACTCGCACTCCGGCCCGATGTAGGCCGTGTCAGCCACGCCGGTCGAGCGCAGATACTCCTCGGCCCGGCGCGCTACGAAGCGCGGATCCTTGTCGTAGGGACCACCCGTGATCGGGTCACGGATGTCACAAATGAACGAAAGCGTCGGCACTGCGGTGAACGGATCGAGGATCGCGCTCGCCGGGTCGGGCACGAGCAACATGTCCGACTTGTCGATTGCCTGCCAGCCCCTGATCGAGGAGCCGTCGAAGCCGAGTCCCTCTGTGAAAGCCGACTCTTCGAAGGCTTTGAGCGAGAGTGAGACGTGCTGCCAGCGACCGAGCAGATCGACGAACTTGAGATCGACGATCTTCGTGTCGGTGCTATCGGCGAACTCGAGCGCGTCCTTCGGGGCGGCCGCCGGGCCGGCCTCGATGTACTGCTTGAGCTCGATATCCATATCCGACATTTGGGTTTTCCTCCCCATTCGTTGGTCCAACAAAAAAAAGGGCCCAGAACCTGACCGGTTCCGAGCCCAAGTACGAAAAAAGGGCCCGGACGTACCACGTCCTGAGGCCCCATTGCCTCGACGAGCACCTCCGTTGGCGCTTCGTCTGTTACCCAGGATGCCTATCCCGCAACGGCCTGTCAACCCACTAGGTCGGTGCTAGCGCGCAGATCGCATCCGTGATTACCCGGCGTGACGCCTTACGAGACCACTACGACTAGAGTTCCGGTTCTAGGTTTTTGCATTCGCAGTTGACGGAGGGAGTGAGTTAGGTGGCCAAGGTAACGACGAAGGATCGGGCGACTTCGGATCCCGCCGAGCGCAAGCGCGTTCTTGAGAGCGTAAAGGTCGACGGCATACAGCTGATCCTGCTCTGGTTCACGGATCTCGAAGGGCATCTAAAGAGCTTCGCCATCACTCCCAGCCAACTCGAGGAGGCGCTCAACGACGGGATGGGCTTCGACGGCTCCTCGATCACCGGCTTCAACGCGATCGAGGAATCCGACATGGTCGCCATTCCCGACCCGGTGACTTATGCCGTCCTGCCTCACCGCGAAGGCGAAACGAAGACGGTGCGCATGATCTGCGACATCGTCACGCCAGACGGCAAGCCCTACGAAGGCGACCCGCGCCATGTCTTGCGCTTGGCGCTCAAGCGGATGAAGTCAATGGGCTTCGACGCCTTCAATGTCGGGCCCGAGCTCGAGTACTTCCTGTTTAAGGACGCGAATGGCACCGAGCCACTCGACGAAGGCGGCTACTTCGCGCAGACGACCATGGACGCCGCTACCGAGCTGCGCGCCGAGACCACCCGAGCGCTGGAGGCGATGGGAATTCAAATCGAGTACTCCCACCACGAGGTCGGACCCTCTCAGCACGAGATCGATATGCGCTATACCGACGCCCTGGCGATGGCCGACGCCACCATCTCCTACCGTCTGATCGTGAAGGAGGTTGCGGCCAAGAACGGCTGCTACGCCACCTTCATGCCCAAGCCGATCTTCGGCGAGAACGGCTCGGGCATGCACATCCATCAGTCGCTCTTCCGCGGCGAGCGAAACGGCTTCTTCGACGCGAACGACAAGTACCACCTCTCGAAGGAGGCCAAGGGCTTCATCGCCGGTCAGCTGAAGCACGCCCGCGAGCTTTCGGCGATCTTCGCTCAATGGGTCAACTCCTACAAACGGCTCGTCCCGGGCTACGAGGCGCCGGTCTACGTCGCCTGGTCGCAGCGTAACCGTTCGGCGCTGATCAGGATTCCGCTCTATAAGCCGGGCTCTGAGGAGGGAACGCGGGCCGAGTTCCGAAGCCCCGATCCAGCCTGCAACCCCTACCTAGCCTTCGCCTGCCTGCTCCACGCCGGGCTCGAGGGAATCGAGCACAACTACCAGATCCCCGCCCCGATGGAGACCAACCTCTACCACCTCACGCCCAAGGAGCGCGAAGAGCGCGGCATTATCTCGCTGCCTGAGACTCTCGGCGAGGCGGTCGAAGAGCTCTCCCACTCGCGCCTAATGCAGAAGGCGCTGGGAAACCATATCTTCGACAACTACGTCAATCTCAAGCGCAAGGAGTGGGACGAATACCGCGTACAGCTCACCAATTGGGAGGTCGAGCGGTACTTGCCCGTCTTGTAGCCGACGAAAGTCCACCGGCAGAGCCGGCGAAGACTTTTTGCGGTATGAGCTCCGCGTTTACGAGCCACCGCGCCTGCGGCGCGGATGCCTACCTCCGATCAGTCGCGTTCACAACGTCTGTGGGTAGGACAACTAGAAACGGGGCGGGCTGGCCGTGGTTGTGGTCAGTGTTCGAATTGGATCGACCGGGGGATGGCGTTTGTGAGCCGCAGCCGCGCATGTCGGCTGCGGCGGCCCGAGAAGAGCGTGAGGCACCGGGCGGCAAGACAATTCTTTTCCCGATCCCGCCAAAAGTCGCCAGACTTTCGCGCGGCTAGAGCCGCGCCCGCCATGTCGGTCGCGGCGGCCTAAGAAGAGCTTCGGACACGGTTCCGGCGAGACAACCTCCGTTTTCCAAATACCGCCGAAAGCCGCCAGACTTTCGCGCGGTTAGAGTCGCAGTCGCGCCTGTCGGCTGCGGCGGCGGCCTAGAATCGTTCTTGGATGAATGACTCCGAGCGACATCTTCAGCTGCTCACCGAGACGACCGAGGCCGTCAACTCCAGTCTCGACCTGCAGGAGGTCATGACGCTGATCGCGCGCAAGGTCGCCGAGGCGCTCGAGGCCGACGCCTGCTTCGTCTACCTCTATGACAAGGACAGCGACGCGCTCACTCTGCGCGCCACCTTCGGCGCGCAACTCGGCGAGGAGCAGCGCAAGCCCCGAATGCGTATCGGCGAAGGCCTCACCGGTTCCTCCGCCGCCATCCGCCAGCCGGTGATGATTGCCGAGGGGGCGAATCTCGATCCGCGCTTCAAGGCCTTCAAGAACCTGCCCGAGGGCGAGTACGAGTCGATCCTGGCCGTCCCGATCCTGGCGCGCGAGAAGCTCGAGGGGGCGCTCAACGTTCGCACCAAGCATCCGCGCGAGTTCAGTAAGGCCGAGATCGATCTCCTAGTCGCCATCGCCGGGCAAGTTGCCCAGTCGATCCAGCACGCCCGCCTCTACGAGGAGGCCCGGCGGCGTGTCCGTGAGCTCGAGGCGCTGGCCAGGATCTCTGAGGCGGTCTCGGAGTCGCTCTACGTTGAGGAGTCGCTGGAGGCGATCGTTAAGACAACGATGAAGGCCGTCGGAGCCAGCGGTGCGGCTATCGTGCTCGATGACGGGCGCGTTGCCTGGCCCGAGGGAGAAAGCAGTGAGTACGCCGTCAGGATTCCGCTGCGCTGGCGCCGGCGCCAGGTGGGCGAGCTGGTCTGCGACAAGGACACGCCCTTCTCGGAAGAAGAGGAGGCGCTGCTCGGCTCGATAGCCCATCACGCTGCAGTAGCTATCGAGCACGGGCGGGCGGTGATGCGCGGGGTGCTCGCGCAAGAGGTTCACCATCGCGTGAAGAACAACCTGCAGACAGTGGCCTCACTGCTAAGGCTGCACGCTCATGCAGAAAACGTCGATGCCCAGCAGGTGCTGGCCGATTCGGTCAATCGCATCCTGGCTATCGCCGCGGTGCACGAGCTGCTGACCAAGCGCCAGGACGACGATGTAGAGCTGGCCGAGCTGATCGAACAGCTACGGCTCACCATCGTCCAGGGGCTCGGCTCGAGCAAGAAGGTGAGCACCAAGCTCGATCAGATAGCGCTCGCGGGGAGCCAGGCAACCTCGCTTGCGCTCGTCTTCACCGAGCTGCTTCAGAACGCCATCGAGCATGGCGGCGAAAACATCACGATCGAGCTGTCGCAGAACGACGACATGGTCGAGTTGACGGTCGCCGACGACGGCCCGGGGATCTCCGGCGACGGAAAGGGAATCGGGCTCGAGATCGTGCGGGCGCTGGTCAAGGATGAACTGCACGGCAAGCTCGAACTACGGAACGAGAGCGGCCTCCGCGCAGAGCTCTCCTTCCCCCTCTAGGGTTCAAGACTTATGCGTCTGCTCATCGCCGAGGACGAGACGATCATCCGGCTCGATTTGCGCGAGCTTCTCGAGCGGGCCGGTTTCGAGGTCTGTGCCGAGGCACGTGACGGGATCGAGGCGGTCGAGCTGGCACGCAAGGAGCTACCGGACCTTGCCATCCTCGATGTCAAGATGCCCCGGCTCGACGGCATCGAGGCCGCGAAACGCATCCTCGAAGAGCGGCCGATACCGATTGTCATGCTCACGGCCTACAGCCAGCAGGAGCTGATTGCGCGCGCGATCGAAGCCGGGGTGTACGGCTACCTGGTCAAGCCCTTCCGTGAGACCGACCTACTGCCGGCGATTGAGACGGCGCGGGCTCGCCACGCGGAGCTGATGGCCCTGCGCGAGGAGGCCGACTCGCTCGCGGAGGCCCTCGCGGCACGCAAGCTTGTCGAGCGGGCCAAGGGGCTGCTGATGGAGAAAGAGAGGTTGAACGAGCACGATGCCTACGCACGGCTGCGCAAGGCAAGCCAACTTTCGGGCAAGCCGATCAAGGTCGTGGCCGAGGCGCTGATCGCGACCTTCGAAGGGAGTTGAGCGTGCAGCAGCAGTTGCGGATCTATCAGGTGAAGAAGGGGCGCATGGACGACTGGGTCGAGATGTGGCGTTCGGAAGTGCTTCCCGTTAGGCGCCGCTTCGGCTTCTCGGTGCTCGGGCCCTGGGTTGTGCACGACGAGAACCGCTTCGTCTGGATCGTCGGGCACGACAACTTCTCCGAGGCCAACGCCGCCTTCTACAATTCGCCCGAGCGTTCGGCTCTCGAGCCGCGGATTCCGAAGTACCTCGACAACGTCGAGGCCTGGATGCTCGATTCGATCGACGCCTAAGAACTTGAAGAGATACAGGAGGATTGGCGAAGGGGAGCCGCCGGGCAAACGCTACTAGGCTATTCCGGGAACGAGTAGGAGTGGTCGATCGAGCCGTGATAACCGCTATCCGCTCGGTCTTAACGTAAGGACGCATATCTTTTAACAACTGGGTAGAGAGCAACCGTAGGAGCAACGTGAAAAAAACTGACGTTCGCGCACAATCCGTCCTCGCCTTTCGAACGCTGGCGATGGACGCTGTACAGAAGGCCAACTCGGGTCATCCCGGCACCGCCATGGCGCTCGCGCCGCTTGCCTATTTGCTCTTTACGAAGCATCTGCGCCACAACCCCGCCAACCCCGACTGGCCGAACCGCGATCGCTTCGTCCTCTCGGCCGGGCACGCCTGCATTCTTCAGTACGCCGCGCTGCACCTGAGCGGCTACGACCTCAGCCTCGACGACCTGAAGCAGTTCCGCCAGTGGGGGTCGCGCACGCCCGGTCACCCCGAGCACTTCGTCACTCCAGGTGTCGAGACGACTACCGGCCCGCTCGGCGCGGGATTCTCCAACGCCGTCGGCTTCGCCATCGCCGAGCGCTTCCTCGCCGACCGCTATAACCGGCCGGGGCACGAGGTCGTCGATCACAACGTCTACGTGATCTGCTCCGACGGCGACCTGATGGAGGGAATCTCCAGCGAGGCCGCATCCATCGCCGGTCAGTTAGGCCTGGGCAAGCTGGTCTTCTTCTACGACGACAACCGCATCACGATCGACGGGTCCACCTCCATCTCCTTCAGCGCAGACAACGTCGGGCGCCGGCTCGAGGCACAGGGCTGGCACGTGCAATGGGCCGAGGACGTCAACGACCTCGAGCAGCTCGACGGGGCGATCGAGAACGCCAAGGCCGAGCACGAACGGCCCTCGCTCGTGGTGGTGCGCTCACACATCGCCTACGGCGCCCCAAAACTGGTCGATACGGCTAAATCACACGGTTCGCCGCTGGGAGCCGAAGAGGTGCGCGCGGCGAAAGCCGCGCTCGGCGCCGATCCCGACGAGGATTTCTTCGTGCCCGACGAGGTCTACGCACACATGAGCCAGCTGGATCGCGGCGCCTCGCTCGAGGCCGCCTGGCGCGAGCACTTCGAGCGCTGGAGCATCGCCTTCCCGGAGGTGCGCGCAGACTGGGACCAGGCCTGGAGCGGCGAGGCAAAGCCCGGCTGGCAGCAGGCACTGCCCGAGTTCGAGAGCGGTGGGGAAAACGCGATGGCGACGCGCGACGCCAACCGCAAGGTGATGCAGGCGATCGAGCCTTACACGCCCACGATGATCGGCGGCTCGGCCGATCTGGTCGAGTCGGTCAAGACGGAGTTCCCCGGCGCCGGTCTCTTCGCGGCAACCCATTCCGGTCGCAACATCCCCTTCGGCGTGAGGGAGCACAGCATGGGTGGGATCGTGAACGGCATCGCCCTGCACGGCGGAATGGTCAAGCCCTACGGATCGACCTTCCTCATCTTCTCCGACTACATGCGGCCGGCTATCAGGTTGTCGGCGCTCGGGCGCGTGCCGGCTCTATGGATCTATTCACACGACTCGATCGGGGTCGGTGAAGACGGCCCGACACACGAACCGATCGAGCACTTCATGGCGCTGCGCGCCATTCCGAACCTCTGGTTCATCAGGCCGGCCGACGCCAACGAGGTTTCACACGCCTGGAAGGTCGCGATGGAGCGTAAGGATGGCCCGGTTGTGCTGGCGCTGACGCGGCAGAAAGTCCCGGTGCTCGATCGATCGGTACTGGCGGCGGCGTCGGGTGTCGAGCGCGGCGCCTACGTTCTCTGGCAGAGCGACGAGGCGAAGCCGCCGGCGCTGATCTTCATCGCCACCGGCTCGGAGGTGGCTCTGGCTCTCGAAGGCGCGAAAGCTTTGCTCGGACAGGGCGTGCACTCGCGCGTCGTCTCGATGCCGTGCTGGGAGCTGTTCGAGCTGCAAAGCGAGGAGTACCGAGAGAGCGTTCTTCCCTCCTCGGTCGAGGCGCGACTCTCGGTCGAGGCCGGGATCTCGCTCGGCTGGCAGCGCTGGGTCGGCGCTCGCGGCGCCTCGCTGGCGATCGATCATTTCGGCGCGTCGGCCCCCGGCGACGAGTTGATGAGGCAGTTCGGCTTCACGCCCGAGAACGTCGCGGCTCAGGCCCAGGCCCTGCTGGCACGGGTTTCGTGAAAAACTCCCGAAGGAGAGGATGATGAAGGTCGCCGTCGCGTTCGATCACCGGGGCGTCAAGCTGCGCGAAGCCGTGCTCGAAGCGGTCGCACAGGCCGGCTGCGACGCGATCGATCTCGGGGTCGACGACGCTGGTCTTCGTGTCGACTATCCAGACCAGGCTGCTGATATAGCCGAGCAGATCCGTTCCGCTGCGGCGCAGCGCGGAATACTCGTCTGCGGCTCGGGAGTTGGCGCCAGCGTGGCCGCCAGCAAACTCCCCGGCATTCGAGCCGCGATCTGCCACGACGCTTACTCGGCCCACCAGGGCGTGGAGCACGACGACATGAATGTCCTCTGCTTGGGTTCCGAGGTCGTCGGCGAGGCGCTTGCGCGCGAGTTGGTGCGAACCTTTCTGGGCGCGCGCTTCAACGAGAGCGACCCACGCTACGCGGCGCGGTTGAGAAAGGTCGAACAGATGGCGCTCGACGCGGCACGAGAGCTCGCGTCGCAACAGGATTTCGGTTGAGAAGCAGACGAATCTGAGGAGAAGATCGATGGCGAAGAGCAGGCTGCAGCAATTGACGGACCTGGGCCAGAGCGTATGGATTGACTCGCTTTCGCGCGAGATGCTCGAGACGGGCGAGCTCGAGCGGTTGATTCGAGAGGACTCGGTGAGCGGAGTCACCAGCAACCCGTCCATCTTCCAGAAGGCGCTGGCCGAGGGCGATTGGTACGACACCCAATTGCGCGAACTGGCCTCGCTCGGCGACGGACGGGAGATCTTCTTCCGGCTGGCCGAGAACGACGTTCGGCAAGCCTGCGACCTCCTGCGCCCGATCCACGAGAAGACAGACGGTCTCGACGGCTACGTCTCGATCGAAGTCGATCCCGCACTTGCCTACGACAGCGAGCGCACCTACGAGCAGGCTATTCGCTTCCACGGCGAGATCGATCGTCCCAACCTGTACGTCAAGATTCCGGCCACCCGCCCGGGCCTGCCGGCGATAGAGGACGCGATTGCCGCCGGCCGTTCGATCAACATCACGCTCATCTTCTCGCTCCAGCGCTACGCCGAGGTGGTGGATGCCTACCTGCGCGGGCTCGAGCGACGCGTTGCTGGCGCCGGCGATGTCAGCCAGATCAACTCGGTGGCCAGCTTCTTCGTCTCGCGCGTCGATAGCGAGGCCGACAAGCGCCTCGATGAGGTCGGCACTCCCGCGGCACTCGCCCTGCGCGGCAAGCTCGCCGTGGCCAACGCGAAACTGGCCTACCGCCACTACCAGGAGGTCTTCTCCAGCGAGCGCTGGCAGTACCTCGCCTCGAAGGGCGCCCGCGCTCAGCGCTGCCTCTGGGCCTCGACCTCGACCAAGAACCCCGCCTATTCCGACACTCTCTACGTGTCCGAGCTGATCGGCCCCGACACCGTAAACACGATGCCGATCGAGACCGTTCGCGCTTTCCAGGATCACGGCACAGCCGCAGAGACGCTGACGAAGGGCGTTGACGAGGCCCAGCTCCTGCTCGAGCAGATCGAGGCGACCGGAGTTTCCTACAACGAGGTGGTGGACACACTGGAGGCCGAGGGAGTGCAGAAGTTCGAAGACTCCTTCGCCGCGTTACTGAGCGGGATCGAGACGGAGCGAAAGAAGCTGGAGGTAGGTCGGTGAGAACTTTCACCGCGAACGAGTTGGTCGAGAAGATCTGGGCGCGCGACGCCTCGCTATGGACCTCGAGCGGCGAGGAGAAATGGCTCGGTTGGTTGGATGCGCCGGCGCGATCGCATGCTCAGGCGGGCGAGATACTGGCCTTCGCCGAGCGGGCGCTGGAAGGAGTTGAGAACGTCTTACTTCTGGGCATGGGCGGCTCGAGCCTGGCGCCTGAGGTGATGCGGCTCGCCTTCGGCTCGACAACCTTCCAGGTGCTCGATTCGACTCACCCGGCGGCTGTGCGCCGGCTCGCGTCCGAGCTCGATCCTTCCTCTACCTTCTTCCTCGTCTCCTCGAAATCGGGCTCGACGATCGAGACTCGCTCCCATCTCGACTACTTCTGGGCCTGGTCGAGCGAGCAAGGCCAGCGCTTCGGCGCCGTCACCGATCCGGGCAGCGATCTCGAGAAGCTGGCCCACGAGCGCGGTTTCCTCGGCGTGGTGGCGGGAGAGCCGACCATCGGCGGGCGCTTCTCGGCGCTCTCACCCTTCGGCATCGTCCCGGCCGCGCTGATGGGCATCGATATCGAGCGACTGCTCTCGCGCGCCGAGGAGATGACCGAGGCCTGCCAGGAGATCGAGGGTAATCCCGGTCTGAAGCTTGGCCTGCAACTAGGAGAGGGCTGGCGCGAGGGACGCGACAAGGTATGTATTCCCGAGCACGAGAGCGGTTTCGCGCTCTGGGCCGAGCAGTTGATCGCCGAATCCACCGGCAAACAGGGCAAAGGTCTGGTTCCAGCGCCTGGCGAGCAGCCCGGCGATACCGATCGCGAGGCGGTCGAGCTGAGGATCGAGAACCCGTACGAGCTAGGGCAGGAGATGTTCCGTTGGGAGTTCGCGGTCGCCGTCGCCGGGGCCTACCTCGAGATCAACCCCTTCGACCAGCCGAACGTTCAGGAGGCGAAGGATAGGACAAGCGCCATCCTCGCCTCTGGCGCCGAGCCCGATCTCGAGCCGACTGGGAGCCTTGACGGGCTTCTCGCGGAGACCCGAGCCGGCGACTACGTCGCCATCCTCGCCTTCGTCGACCCGACGCCCGCGAATGACGCGAAGCTCGCGGCGATGGCCAAGCGTGTCGGTGAGACCAGCGGCTGCGTCGTCACCCGTGGCTTCGGTCCTCGCTACCTGCACTCGACAGGGCAGCTGCACAAGGGCGGCAAGGCCAACGGACTGTTCGTGCAGGTCGTGGACGATCTGGGCGAAGAGCTGGCGATCCCGGGGCGCGACTTCGGTTTCCGGCGCCTGATCGGCGCCCAGGCCGCCGGCGACTTCGCGGCTCTGAAGGAGCACGGAAGACCCGTCGTCCGTATACGACTGGAGGAGGAGCTATGAAACTGGGCATGGTCGGCATGGGCCGCATGGGCGGCAGCATGATCGAGCGCCTGCGCCGCGCGGGCCACGAGGTCGAGACCTACGCACGCACCAACCCGGAGCGCACGGCGACATCGCTGGCCGATCTCGTCGGCAAGCTCGAGCACGCGCGTGTCGCCTGGTTGATGATCCCGGCCGGCGATCCGACCGAGCAGGCCTTCCAGGAGCTGCTCGGGTTGCTGGAGAAGGGCGACGTGATCGTCGACGGCGGCAACTCGCACTTCACCGACTCCAAGCGGCGTGCCGGACTGGCCGAGCAGCAAGGGCTCCATTTCGTGGACGCCGGCGTCTCGGGCGGAGTTTGGGGCCTCGAGAACGGCTATTGCGTGATGGTCGGCGGTCGGCCCGAGAGCGTTTCCCTAGTTGAGCCGCTCTTCCTCGATCTGGCACCCAAGGACGGCTACGCGCACGTCGGCGCAAATGGCGCCGGGCACTTCACGAAGATGGTCCACAACGGCATCGAGTACGGGATGATGCAGTCGCTCGCCGAGGGCTTCGAGATCATGAAGGCCTCGGAGTTCGACATCGACCTGCATTCCGTGGCCAGCATCTGGCGCTACGGATCGGTCGTGCGCAGTTGGCTGCTCGAGCTGCTCGAGATCGCGCTCAAGGAAGATCCCGGGCTGGCCTCGATCGCGGGCTACGTCGAGGACTCCGGTGAGGGCCGCTGGTCGCTACTGGCCGCGTTGGATGAAGACGTGCCGGTGCCGGTCATCGCCAGCTCGCTCTTCGCCCGCTTCGCCTCGAGGCAGGAGGAGTCGTTCGCCGCCAAGGTCGACGCCGCCCTACGCAACCAGTTCGGCGGACACGCGGTCAAGCCGGAGAGCGAGAAGTAACCAGTGGCCGTACTGGCATGAGCACCACGGTAGAGAAAAAGGTCGAGCTACCGCTCTCGCCGGAGCTGAGCAGCGGTCCCCGACCCGACCCCTGTGCGCTTGTCATCTTCGGTGCCTCCGGCGACCTCACCCACCGCAAACTGATTCCGGCGCTCTACGCGCTCGAGTATCGCGGCCTCCTTCCCGAGCGCTTCGCGGTGATCGGCGTGGCGCGAAGTAATAACTCGACCGAGGCCTGGCGCAAGCAGATGCGGGAATCCGTCAGCGAGTACGGGCGTGATGAGATGCGCGCGGAGATCTGGGACAGGCTCGCCTCGGGCATGCACTACGTCAGCACCGACTTCTCCTCCGAAGGCGGCGAGACGCCCGTGCTGGAGTTGCTGGATCGGCTGGATGAGGAGCGTGGCACCGCCGGGAACCGCCTTCACTACCTGGCCGTCCCGCCGGACGCGATTCGAATCTTCGTCGACAAGCTCGGGACGAAACGAAAGCCCGGGGCCTGGACGCGCCTGATCGTCGAGAAGCCCTTCGGCGACGATCTTGCGGGCGCCAAGGCTCTGAACGAGGACATCGTCAGGCACTTCGCCGAGAGCGAGATCTTCCGTATCGACCACTACCTCGGCAAGGAAACGGTCCAGAACGTGCTCGCGCTCCGCTTCGCCAATGGCATCTTCGAGCCGATCTGGAACCGTCGCTACGTCGACAACGTGCAGATCACCGTGTCCGAGTCGCTGGGCATCGAGAACCGCGCCGATTTCTACGAGCGCGCCGGCGCGATCAGAGATGTCGTTCAGAACCACCTGCTCCAGCTGCTTGCGATCACGGCCATGGAGCCGCCGGCCGATTTCGAGGCCGACGCCGTCCGCAACGAGAAGGTGAAGGTCGTGCGCGCCCTCGCGCCGCCCGACCCCGCCTACGTCGTACGGGGCCAGTACGGGCCCGGCGAGGTCGACGGGAAGAAGGTACCGGGCTATCGCGAAGAGCCCGGCGTGTCAGCCGAATCCAGCACCGAGACCTACGTCGCGCTCAAGGTCTTCGTCGACAACTGGCGCTGGGCCGGCACGCCCTTCTACCTGCGCACCGGCAAGCATCTCTCCAGTCGCTCGACAACGATCGTGGCGCTCTTCCGACCTGCTCCGCATCCGCCCTTCCTCGAGATCGCCGGCGAAGGACTGCGTCCGAATGTGCTCGTCATCCACATCCAGCCCGACGAGGGCATCTCGATTCGAATCGGCGCCAAGGTGCCGGGCCAGGGCATGAAGATTCAGCCCGTCCATCTCGGCTTCGAGTACGACCAGGCCTTCCACGTTCAGCTGCCCGAGGCTTACGAACGGTTGATTCTCGACGCCATGCTCGGCGACGCGACTCTCTTCACCCGCATCGACGAGGTCGAGGCACAGTGGGGGTTCATCGACTCCGTGGTCGCTCAGTGGGAAAGCGAAGAGCCCGACTTTCCGAATTACGCTGCCGGCAGTAGCGGTCCCACAAGCGCCGAGGCCCTAATGGCCCGCGACAGCCGCGCCTGGTGCCAGTAAGTCCAGCTTCTGGACAGCCAAGTAGCGACGGCCGCGCACGGTTGTGACGCAATGCGACGCTGCTGACGTATAAACCACGTGACCGTGGCAGCACTCGAGAAGAGACCGGACTTTGCGCAGGTGGCGCGCGAGCAGTTGAGCGCCGTGCATGCCTACGTCTCCTACCTGGTCGGAAACCGCTCGGTCGCCGAGGACCTGACCGCGACGGCCTTCGAGAAGGCGCTTCGCAACTGGACGCGCTTCGACCCCCGCCGGGCAAGCGCGAGGACCTGGCTCTGCGCGATCGCGCGCAGCGTGGCCCTCGATCATTTTCGCGCCGAGGACAGGCGCCGGCGCCGCGAGGACGCCTATGCGCTGAGGCAGGAGTTCGAGATCGCCGAGCCGGGCTTCGGCGACGGGCTCTCGCCCGAGCTGGAGTCGGCGCTGGCGTCACTCTCGGCCGGTGAGCGCGAAGTGATCGCGCTGCGCGTCCTGCTCGAATGGGACGCCGAAACGGTGGCGCGTTTCCTCGGTATCAGTCGCAGTGCCTGCTCGATGCGCTTGAGCCGGGCGCTGGAAAAGCTTTCAGAAAGGGTGGCCAGTGATGTCGAGGCCTGAGAACGAAAACCCACGCGATCGCAGCGAGGAAACGGCGCGCGAGCTGCGCAAGCATCCTCCGCGCCCGTCCGAGGCGCTGATCTCCCGCATTGAGCGGTTGGCCGAACGCGGCCCCGCCAAGCGATCGCACTCGACTCAACTGCAGTTCAGCCGGCGCAAGCTGGTGCTCGCACTGGCCGCGGCGCTCGCTATTTCCGTTGCCGGGGCGATCGTGGCCGGCGAGCTTCGACAGCCGTCTAGTACGGTCGTGGCCGGCCACGCTCTTCCACGCACTCTCTCGGTTCAATCTGGCATTGGTACCGACGTAAGCCAGTTCAAAGAGAGCGTGCCTTTGGCAAGCGGTACCGATCTTTCCGATGCGACCACCGCGGTAAGAAAGGCTGCGGCAGCAAGCGGGTCCGCCAATCCGGGCGCGACAAGCACGACTTCGAATTCCGCCGCCCAAATCACAAGCGGCAAGCGCCTGGCCGAACTGCGCGCCGTCCTGACCCTCAAGGTCGAAAACAGTGACGAGCTTTCGCGCAAGACAGCCCAGGCGATGAAGATCGCTCGCTCGCTGAGCGGGTACGTCGTCTCGGCGCAGGTCGATTCGCCCAGCCGCGGCATCGCCAACTCCTACCTGGTGCTCAAGGTGCCCGCCGCGCGCTCGCAGGAGGCACTGATCCGCATCTCCGAGCTGGGCAAGATCCTCAGTCAGCAGGTCTCGCTGGAAGACGTCAAGGCCACTGTCACCGCTCAGGGTAAGACGATCGCGGCGCTCAAGCGCGAGATCGCCTCGCTCGAGCAGACACTCAGCCAGCAGACGCTCACCTCCCAGGCGCGCTCGCAGCTGCAGGTCAAGCTCGCCCGTGACCGCGCCAAGCTGAGCTCACTACAAACGCAGCGCACGAAGGACATCCTGCGCGGCCGCCTGGCGACAATCACGCTGACGCTTACAACGGGCGACCTGCCCAAGCTGCCGATCGAGCCCAGCCGCATCCAGAAGGCGATCGACCGGGCTTGGGACGGGCTCTCCTCGGAGATCTCCTGGGCAGCAATGGGGCTCATTGTCGCTTCGCCCTTCCTCTTGCTGGCAGCGCTGCTGGCGTTGGCGCTTCGCTCCCGCAGGCGCCGCGAAGAGCGCCGGCTGCTGGAGAAGTAACCGCTAAGAGCCTATTCCGGTAGGAATGTGCGTCCGGGGCGGTCAAGGCGTGGATGTCAGCGACCGGAGGGCCGTGAAGGCGCCCTGGTAGTGCGGAGAACCGCACTGCGGTCGCTAGCGCCGCGGATCGGGCGTACAGGCCTGGCGGAATGGGCTCTAAGCGGCGAGCGCTTACTTCTTCACTACGCGGAAGCTGGGCCTGCCAAGCCGCATCTTGCGCACGCTCGACCAGCTCATTCCCTGTACGCCGGTCGGCATCTGAAGATTGAGCCCGCGCACCCTGTAGTACCAGGTGCCCGGCGTAACAGAGAGCACGATTGAAGTAACCGGAGTCGTAAGCGAGCTGACGGCTTGGAAGGGATCGCGGGTGTGGCTCAGCTGTACCTCATATCCACCTGCTCCAAGCGCCGGCATCCAGGTGATAAGTGGCGTTCCCCAGATACGAGGGGAGCTGCTCGCCCGCGCGCTCGTCATACGCCCATTTTTCGAGAGGCCCGTGATGTAGGCGTTCCTCTTATCGGTCGGAATGGGCTGGCTGACCTTGCCGAACGTTCCGATACGCCCGGCGGCACAGACATCCTGCGGCACTTCGGCGTCTATGTACTTGTACATCTTTGCCACTTCGTCGTAGTACATGTTCACCCTGACGACCGTCCAGTAGTAAACACCACTTGGCCATTGCCGGTCCCAGAGATCCAGTCTCGCGGAAGTACCACCCGATTCGTTCGCGACAAGCGTATGGCCGGAAGCGTCGAAGGCCTTACCTTGGTCGCCGTCCGCGGGCAGGATATCCCCGTTTATGACTTTGAGTAGATCATCCGAGGACGTCGGCAAGACCAGGGCTCCCGACGAGCGCGGCACCCAGGCGGGACTGCCGACAATCGAACCGGTTAGGACAGGATCGACGCACTTTTCGTCCGAGAAGACATAGGCCCGGTAAAGATCGATGTTTCTGATGGCGGGAACTCCGCTCCAGCTGAATCCAGGCATGAGCGCATGCGCCGTGGGGGAGTCAATCGTTCCGACGGTGTCGGAGATTGTTTCACCGAGAGTGACAGTCGACGCGCTTGGCGGAGTGGCGTACGTGGTGAAAATGGGTGACCAGTGACCGAAGCTCGTTGTCGTCTCGCCATTCGTAGCCGTCCCATAGACCGCTCGTAAGGCGCGCACGCGCCAAAGGGCTGTGCCTACCCAACCCGTGGTGGAATGGAACGTGAACCAGTCGCGCATATCCGTAACGTTCGTATTCACTAAGTGCGTTTTGGTCCAGGCGGTGCTGAAGCCGCTGTGGACGTTAATCGCCCAGACTTCGTACGAAGTCGCGCCGTCTATCGGCGTCCAGCGCAACAACCCGTTCGGCGCAGAAAGCTGAGCCGGAATCTCCGTCCAGCGAACGTTCAGCCCGAAATCATCGCTCCAGCGCGTCCTAACACCGCTCTCCAGCGTCGCTCGCACCCGCGCAAAGAGCGAGTAAGGATTGCCGTTGATCCAGGGAAGTGCCAGCGGCACCGAGGTGCCCGGAAGCGTCAACCCGCTCGTGCTCCAAATGACGCTGTTCTCGCGAAAGCTGTTGGATGTGGCCAGCTGAAACTCGTAGCTGGTGGCCTTGGCAACCGACTTCCAGCCGAAGGAAGGCGTCCTCGAAAAGTTGTGGCTCACCGGCTCTTCGTAATGAAGCAGGAAGGCCCTGAGGCCGACTGGCCCTCTCACAGAGGAAGTAGCCTGCCGCGCCGGCGCGGAGGCGGGAAGCGCCAGAGCAAGCACGAGCGCTAGTAGGACTGTCGTGCGACCGAACATGACGAGATACGTTTCGGCAGTTCGGGGGGGCCGGCCCTCCCTCGAATGGGGGATACGCCGAATTACCCTTGGTCGCTAGACGACTGCGATCGGCTCGAGCGTTTCCCGGATGCGCTCCAGGAGCCTGAACGGATCGAACGGCTTGGTGATGTAATCGATCGCGCCGGCCGCGAAACCGCGTAGCACGTCAATTCGCTCTGGATGCGAGTCGAGCAGGATCACCGGCGTGTTCGCCGTGGCCGAGTTGCGCCGTATCTGCGTCGCGACGCGATATCCGTCCAATTTCGGCATGTGCACGTCGAGTACGACCAGCTCGGGGCGCTCGATCAGCGCCAGGCGCAGCGCCTGCTCGCCGTCGCTCGCGCGAAGCAGTTCGAACTCTTCGCCGAGCGCGAGGCTGAGCATCGACAGCACGTTCTCGTCGGCGTCACCGATCAAGACCGTAGCCATGTCCTTCTCGGGAACGAGCCTCAGCGGAGCACGGCTACGAGAGAACTCGCGCCTGGCGAGCGTCGTGCCGCCACGAGCACCGCCCTCGATCAGCCGCAGCGCCGCCTGGCCCGAGCCGGACGGCCCCACGTGGTCGCGCTTAAAGGTATGCGCCGCAGGAGTTCCTTTCCGCATACCTCAGAAATCGACAGCGTTAGTTCCGAATCCGCTGCCTAAGCGGCGTGACCGGAGTACGCCGAAACGGTATTCGCCGTCCCCTTTTCGAAACCATGAGGGCCTTGAGCGAGATGGATTCCAGCCGAACTCGGAGCCGACGCAACGCCGCCCGGAGTGGCCAGGCGGCGGAGTGCTCAATCTGCTTCGTGCTCTTGGGGCTTATCCCATTAGGATCGCGCGGCTGAGGTGGTCGAGGCGTGAATGCCAGGGCCACACGAGCCGTGAAAGCGCACTGGTAGTGCGGTGAGCGGATCGGGTGGTTACTGGCGCCGCGAATCGGCCGCATCAGTCGTGCGGGCCTGGCGGAATAGGTCCTAGGCAGCGGAGAGAAGCTCGAAAGCCTGCGGCTCGCGCTCGATCGCGATCTCGAGCCAGCGTCCGCCGGGCGGGTGCAGGCGGTAGAAATCGAGCAACGTACCGCGAGCCTCTGCGAGGCTCTCGAAGCGCCCGAGCACTTCGCCACGAGTTTTGTCTGTGAGTACGTACATCTCTTATCCTCCCGGCTCAGTATCGGGGCGGCGCCTAAGATCGACGTGAGCATCCGCTAAAAAGTTCGTAAGTATCGAGCCGGCAGGACGAGCCCTTTTCTCCGTTGGTTAAGGTCTCGTTGGTAGGCGCTGTTAGCGCCTCGTCTGCGCTGGAGAGAATCGATGAGCACTCGTGATCGCATAGCCGAGCTTGCCGCGTCCCGCATCCTTGTTCTGGACGGGTCGTACGGCGTGCTCATTCAGCGCAGCGTGCGCGGTGAGGACGCCTACCGCGGCGAGCGTTTCAGCCAGCATCCCCAACCCCTGGCAGGCGATCCCGATCTGCTCAATCTGACCCGGCCGGAGGTCGTTCGGGACATTCATAGCGCCTACCTCGAGGCGGGCGCCGACTTCCTCACCACCAACACCTTCACGGCTACCTCGCTCAATCAGGCCGATTACGGGCTGGAGGACTTCGCCGCCGAGATGAGCCTGACAGGCGCACGGCTGGCCCGGAGCGTCTGCGACGAATGGACGGCGCGAACGCCCCAGCAACCTCGTTTCGTGGTCGGCTCGATCGGGCCCGTCAAGGCCACCCTTTCGCTCTCGCCGCAGGTGGACGACCCCGCCTATCGCGCGGTCAGCTTCGAGCAGGTCAGAGCCTGCTACTTCGAGCAGGTGCAGGCCCTGATAGAGGGCGGCGTCGATCTGCTGATGGTCGAAACGATCTTCGACACCCTGAACGCCAAGGCAGCGCTGGTCGCCATTGCCGATGTCTTCCGCGCACAAGGGGTCGAGCTACCACTTTGGCTCTCCTTCACCGCCGTGGACAGGAGCGGCCGCAACCTCTCCGGGCAGACCGTCGAAGCCTTCAACATCTCGGTCGAGCACGCGGAGCCGCTCTTTGTCGGCGTCAACTGCTCGCTCGGCGCGGCGCAGATGCGACCGTTCATCGAGGCCCTCTCGGGTGTTGCGACGACGCTCACCTCCTGTCATCCAAACGCGGGGCTGCCGAACGAGCTCGGTGCCTTCGACGAAATGCCCGCCGACACGAGCCGCTTCCTGAGGGAGTTCGCCGAGGAGGGTTTCGTCAACGCCGCCGGAGGCTGCTGCGGGACCACCCCCGAGCACGTGCGGGCCATCGCCGAGGCCGTTCGCGGCTTGCCGCCGCGCCGAGTTCCGCCGCGCCGTAAAGTGACTTCTCTCAGCGGTCTCGAGCCGTTCGTGATCGACGCGAGCACGGGCTTCGTTATCGTCGGCGAGCGCACCAACGTGACGGGCTCGGCCCGTTTCCGTCGCCTGATCGAAGCCGGCGACTTTCGCGGCGCGCTGGCCGTCGCGCTCGAGCAGGTGCGCGGCGGCGCCAACATCCTCGACGTGAACATGGATGCCGACCTGCTCGATTCGGAGCAGGCGATGAAGACCTTCCTCAACCTGATCGCCGCCGAGCCGGAGGTGGCGCGCCTGCCGATCATGCTCGACAGCTCACGCTGGTCGGTTATCGTGACGGGGCTCGAGTGCCTACAGGGCAAGGGCGTCGTCAACTCGCTCAGCCTCAAGGAGGGCGCCGAGGAGTTCCTGGCCCGCGCCCGCCGAGTCAGAAGCTTCGGCGCGGCAGTCATTGTCATGGCCTTTGACGAGCAGGGCCAGGCCGAGACGAGCGAGCGCAAGGTCGCAATTTGCGAGCGCGCCTACCGGCTGCTGATCGACGAGGCCGGCTTCCAGCCTGAGGACATCATCTTCGACCCCAACGTGCTCGCGGTTGCCACGGGCATCGAGGAGCACAACGGCTTTGCCAAGGCCTTCCTGGAGGCTATCCCGCTGATCAAGAAGCACTGCCCGGGCGCCAAGGTCTCGGGCGGAATCTCCAACCTCTCCTTCGCCTTCCGCGGCAACGACGCCGTGCGCGAGGCGATGCACGCCATCTTCCTCTATCACGCCGTCCGAGCCGGGCTCGACATGGGAATCGTCAACGCCGGTCAGCTCGCAGTGTACGAAGACGTGAACGCCGAGCTGCGCGAGCGGATCGAGGACGTGCTCTTCGATCGCCGCGCCGAGGCGACCGACCGGCTGGTCGAGCTGGCCGGGCAAGTTAGCGGCGAGGGCACACAGCGGGTGCTCGACCTGAGCTGGCGCGAAGCGCCGGTCGCAAAGCGCATCGAGTACGCGCTGGTGCACGGAATGGACGACTTCATCGAGCAGGACGCCGAGGCGGCGCGGGTCGAGCTCGGCGGGCCGCTGGCCGTGATCGAGGGTCCGTTGATGGGCGGGATGGCTGTCGTGGGTGAGCGCTTCGGCGAGGGGAAGATGTTCCTGCCACAGGTCGTGAAAAGCGCGCGCGCGATGCGGCGGGCAGTCGCCTACCTGGAGCCCTTCTTCACAGAAGAGCAAAAAGCGGCCGGCGGGGCGCGCCGAGGCGGCAAGGTAGTTCTGGCCACCGTCGCCGGTGACGTTCACGACATCGGCAAGAACATCGTCGCGGTCGTGCTCGGCTGCAACAACTACGAGACGGTCGATCTCGGCGTGATGGTGCCGGCGAGCCGCATCGTCGAGGCGACGATCGAGCATAAGGCCGATTTCGTCGGTCTCTCCGGCCTGATCACGCCCTCGCTCGACGAGATGGTCAAGATCGCGGCCGAACTGGAGCGACAGGGACTGCAACTGCCGCTTCTGATCGGCGGCGCCACGACTTCGCGCCAGCACACGGCGATCAAGATCGCTCCCGTCTACAGCGGACCGACGGTGCACGCCGTCGATGCCTCAAAGGCCGTCGGCGTCGTCAATAGCCTGCTCGACCCGGCGCGCAGCAGCGAGTTCGTCCGTGCCAACGGCGAGGAGCAAAAGAGGTTGCGCGAGCTCTACGAAGAGAAGCGAAAGCCGCTGCTGCCGCTCGCCCAGGCGCGCGCCCGTAAACCGAGCTACCGGCTCGCTCAGTCCGACCTGCCCACCCCCAGCCTGCTCGGCCTGCAGCGCATCGACGACCAGCCGCTGGCCGAGCTCGTCGACTACATCGACTGGACGTTTTTCTTCCACGCCTGGGAGCTGAAGGGACGCTTTCCGGCGATCCTCGACCATCCCGAGAAGGGCGTCGCGGCGCGCGAGCTGTACGAGAATGCGCAGGCGCTGCTGAAGCGAATAGTCGACGAGAAGCTGCTGCGGGCGAGCGCCGCGTTCGGGCTCTGGCCGGCCGCCGCCGAGGGCGACGACATCCTCTTCTTCGCCGATGAAAAGCGAGGCGAGGCGACTACGCGCTTCTGCATGCTCAGGCAGCAAAGCGATCACGAGGATGGGCGACCCGATCTGTCGCTCGCCGATTTCGTTGCGCCGCGGGCGAGCGGGCTGCACGACTACGCGGGCGCCTTCGCGCTCACAGCCGGAATCGGCGCCGAGGAGCTGGCCACCCGTTTCGCAGCCGAAAAGGACGACTACAGCGCGATCATGGTCAAGGCCCTCGCCGACCGGCTCGCGGAGGCCTTCGCCACCTTCCTGCACGAGCGCGTGCGACGACTCTGGGGCTACGAGCAGCAACTCCCACGCGAGGACCTTATCGCCGAGCGCCACCGCGGAATCCGGCCCGCCTTCGGCTATCCGGCCTGCCCCGATCACTCCGAAAAGCGCAAGCTTTTCGATTTCCTGCAAGCCGAGACGGCCGGAATCGAGCTAACCGAGAACTTCGCCATGCTGCCGGCAGCGAGCGTTAGCGGCCTCTACCTCGGACACCCGCAGGCCAAGTACTTCTCGGTCGGTCGCCTGGCGCGCGACCAGGTCGCCGACTACGCGAAGCGCAAAGAGACGAGCGTCGAGCAGATCGAGCACTGGCTGGCGCCCAACCTCGACTACGAGCCGACCGACTAGGACTTTTCGAGAAACGGCGCCAGCTCGGCCAGCACCTGGCCGAAGACGCGCTCGGTCGAATCGGCGTCGACAAGAACGTGCTTGGCCTTGGCAACTCCGCGCTCGGCAAGGATGACCGAGCGGGAGACCTCAACTCCGTGCCGCTCGAGCATCGCGGCACAACAGCCGCTCGTACAGCCGGAGATGGCCAGCACAGGTCTACTCGAGCCTTGCCCGCCGCCATCCTGCGCGCCGACCTCGGTCACGCAGGTGAGCTCCGCCAGGCCGAGCCGGTCGAGGCGAACGGCGATCTCGTTGGCGAGCTGGCCGAGGTTCGAGGCGCCCGAGCAGGCGTAGACGATCACCTTGGCTGCGGGCTCGGGCTTCGCGTTCTCCATCTCTTCCTCCGTGGCGTCGTTGGCGAGTCGAGTTATACCGAGCGCCATCTAACCGGCGCCGATCAATACCTGGCGCACCGCCCGGGCGACTATCAGCGCCTCGCGAGCTTTGATAGCCAGTACTCGGACGACCGAGCCGTCCGTTGCGATGTCGCAGTCGAGCTCGGCTCCATCGTTCCGCGTGGGATCGACCTCAACGCCTAGGAATGCGAGGCGCGCGCATACTCGCGCGCGGATGCGCGCGGAGTTCTCCCCCACCCCGGCCGTGAAGACGATCGCGTCGAGCCCCCCCAGCGAGGTGGCCATCGACGCGACGGCAGCCGAGATCTTGTGGACATACACCGCGAGCGCTAGCGCGGCCTGCTCGTCGCCGGCATCCTCCGCTTGCTCGATCTCCCGCACGTCGCCGCTGATGCCCGAAAGGCCTTTCAGGCCGGACTCGTTCTCGAGACCACTCTCGAGCTCCTCACGGCTGAGCCGCCCAGGATCCAGCAGGTAGAAGATCGCGCGCGGATCAACCGATCCGGCGCGCGTCGCCATCGGGACGCCTTCCAGCGGGCTGAAACCCATCGTCGTGTCGACTGAACGGCCCGCGAGTACCGCGGTGATTGAGCAGCCACCGCCGAGATGGCAGACGATCAGGCGCTCGACCGGACAACCGATTAAAGCCGGCGCCCGCTCGGCGGCCCAGGCGACCGAGAGTCCGTGGAAGCCGAAGCGCCGAATCCCGTACTGCTCGCGCCAGCGGCGCGGTATCGCGTAGGTGAAGGCCTCCGGAGGCATCGTGGCGTGGAAGGCGGTGTCGAAAACCGCGACCTGCGGCTCGGCGCCGAAGAGCCTGCGCGCCTGGGCGATCGCCTCCAGCGCCGGCTGGTTCTGGAGCGGCGCCACCTCGCTCATAGCCTCGATGTCGGCGATTACTTCGGGATTGAGGGCGATCGGCTCGAGGAAGCGCCCGCCGCCGTGAACGATGCGATGCCCGATTGCCACGGCCCGGCCCCAAGCCTCGCTCAACGAGGAGAGAACTTCGCTCTTGTCGTTGCCGCTGACGAGCTCCAGCTTGAGACTGGTCGAGCCGGCGTTGACGACGAGAACGGGCAGCATGGGCCTACTTTCTACCTACATTCTGCTGGCTTCGCGCTCGACTTCGGCGCGAAGAGACAGTATCTATCGGATTAGGCTTTCAGCCCAGGCGGCGCCTCGCTCCAACTCGCCTTCGGCCAGAGGGCCCTTCTTGCCCTCGACGATGAAGCCTTCCGGCTCGGCCACCAGCTCCGCGCCAAGCGACTTCATCTTCTCGGTGATCTTGCCCGCGGCGTAGCCGAAGACCTTGACCCACCTCGCTCGCAGGCGTGTATCAAACACGGCGACCTTGACGCCGTCGAGGGCAGGAATCTGATCGAGAAAGACTTTCATCGCCTCGGTCGCGCGACCGCCCTGAGTCGGCGCGCCAACTATGGCGAGATCGAACGAACCGAGCTCGGAGGGGTTCGCCTCACCGATGCGGAGTACCTCCGCCTCGCCGGCGGCGGCACCAATAGCTTCTGCCAGCCGTGCGGTGTTGCCATAGAGAGAGTCGTAGACGACGAGAGTCTTCACGACATCTTCCTCGGGCCGAGAGGCGAGAGAGTTCACGACATCCTCCTTGGGTCGAGACGCGAGAGACTCGACTGTATTGAACTTCATCAACCTCCGCCGAGCGCGGGCCGGCGGCGGCGTGCCTCGATTGGAGTGAGCTTTCGAAACTACGTATTTCTCCGAACAACGTTCGCGGAAGCCGCACGATTCGTCCGCTAAGCGGATGCTGGAGAGTGCAAACCGTGACAGCCAAGGTATTTGTCCGCTCAGGCGACGCGGTCTTAGTCTTCGACCGCGACCTGACCGTGCGCTCCTGGAATCACCAGGCCGAATTGCTCACTGGCTTGTCGGCCGATGCGGTGGTCGGGCGCCCCTGCTGGGAAGCGATGGCCGCGCTCGACGAGGACGGCGCGCTCGTCTGTCATTCGGGCTGCTCCTGCGCGCGGCTGGCACGAGAGGGCTGGCCGGTACCGCGGAAGACTTTAATGGTCAAGTCGAGGACCGGTACGCGACGCCCCCTATCCGTTTCGACTGTCTGTCTCAAGCAGGACGAAAACGAGCTCTTCCTCCACGTGTTGGAGCCTTCAACCCCGATCTCGCTGCTCCAGCAGCCCGCCCGGGTCGGGCTGACCCCGCGCCAGCTCGAGGTGCTGAGCCTCGTCGCCGACGGTTACTCGGCGCGGCAGATCGCACGCCGCCTCGGGCTCGCCGAGCCGACCGTACGTAATCACATTCGTGCCATCCTGGTCGAGCTCCGCGTTCATTCGCAGCTCGCTGCCGTGGCGCGCGCCCGCAAGCTCGGGCTCGTCGCCTGAGCCCAGTCACCTGCCCAATCGCCGTGCGCCCCGGCCTTGTTAGGGTTGTGTTCGAAACCAGCCCTGAGTAACTCCGCCCAGGGGTAGCCAGTGAAAGCGACTGCGGTAGGAACATGACTGAAAGCTCAAACTCGTCTTCTAAACTGCGAAGCTTCGCGGTCACCGGAACTCCCGGCGGCCCCGCGAGCAAGGATTTCTCGGAAGAGGTCGCACGGACACTCGAGCAGCGCGGCATGGTGCGCATCGAGGATCCCGCGCAGGCCGATTTCGTCTTGCTGCTCTTCCCGACCGATAGTCCTTCGCCGTTCCGCCGCCACTCGCGCGGTACTTACGTAGCGGCGCTGCATGAGCGCGACGAGATGCCCTCCGATCCTCTCGCTGCCGAGTACCCGCTACTCGTGCGCGCGCTCGCCAACTCGGTTCTCTGCTACGTCCCCGGTAAGGCCGTGACGGTGACGACGCCCGAGCGCGGCACCTTCCGCGCCGAAGCGCCGGCCGCCGAGCTGGCCGAGCGCCTGGTCGATCGGATCGAGCCGCTGGCAACCTCTCGCCTGGTGATCGACAACGAGTACGTGACC